>DATIUR010000016.1:0-5295 GCA_035466675.1 Anaeromyxobacteraceae bacterium
GCACGTGGCCGGCTGCGAGCGGTGCGCCGGGGCGGTGGAGTCGCTCCGCGCGGCGCGCGACGGAGCGGCGCTCCCGCCCCTCCGCGCCGATCCCGCCCCCGCGCGCCGCCCCGGCCGGAGCCGCTTCGCTCTCGCCCTCGCCGGCGCGCTCGCCGCCGCGGCGGGCCTCGTCCTCGCGCTGCGCCCGGACGCGGCCGGCGACCGGACCAAGGGCGCCGGGGTCGGCCTCGCCATGTGGGTGCGCCACGGCGACGCGGTCCGCCGGGCCGCCCCGGGAGAGACGATCGCGCCGGGCGACGCGGTCCGCTTCGCGGTGACCACGCCTCGGCCCGCCTGGGTGGCGGTGCTGAGCGTCGATCCGGCGGGGCACGCGTCGGTCTACTTCCCCCTGGGGCCGACCGCCGCGCCGGTTCCGGCCGGAACGGACGTGGCCCTGCCGCTCGCGACGCGCCTCGACGCGACCTCCGGGGAGGAGCGCGTGGTGGGCCTCTTCTGCGACAGGCCGGTGGCGCTGGAGCCCCTGCGGGCGCGGCTCGAGGCGGGCGCGGCCGTCGAGCCCCCGGCGGGCTGCGAGGTGACGCGATGGCGCTTCGTCAAGCGCTGACCGCGCTGGCGGTCGCCCTCCTTCCGGCCGCGCCGGCCGCCCAGGTCGAGCGCTTCGCCGTGGTGGTGGGGAACGACGAGGGCGAGCCCCCCGACGTCCCCCTCCGCTGGGCGGAGGCGGACGCGACGCGCGTGGCGGCGGTGCTCCAGGAGGTGGGCGGCGTCCGCCCGGAGAACGTGGTGCTCCTGCGCGGCCGGGACGCGGAGACCGTCCGCCGCGCCCTCATCGCGGTCAACGACCGGATCCGCGGGGCCGGGCGGGAGACCGTGCTCTTCGTCTACTACTCCGGCCACGCCGACGCCGGGGCGCTGCACCTGGGGCCGACGTCGCTCCCCCTCCGGGAGCTGGGGCAGCTCGTGCGCGGCTCGGCGGCGAGCTTCCGCCTGCTGGTGCTCGACGCCTGCCGCTCGGGCGCGCTCACCCGCCTCAAGGGCGGAACCCCCATCCCGCCGTTCGACATCCAGGAGGGCGAGCGGGCCCCCGGCGAGGGCGCCGTCTTCCTCACCTCCAGCTCGGCCTCCGAGGACAGCCAGGAGTCGGACGAGCTCAGGGGAAGCTTCTTCACGCACGCCTTCCTCTCCGGCCTGCTCGGCGCAGCGGACGCCGACGGCGACGGCCGGGTGACGCTCGACGAGGTCTACCACCACGCCTACGACGCCACCGTGCGCGGCTCGAGCCGCACCTTCGCGGGCCTCCAGCACCCGACCTTCCAGTACGACGTGCGCGGGCAGGGCGACGTGGTGCTGGCCACGCTCCCGGGCGACGACCGCGGCCGGGCCTGGCTCACGTTCCCCGAGGGGCTCGCCTGGCTCGTCTTCCAGGGCTCCGCGGAGGGGCCGGTGGTGGGCGAGATCGCCAGGTCCGACCGCGTCCGCCGGCTCAGCGTCCGCGGGGGGACCTACTTCCTGCGCGGCCGCGGCGCCGAGCTGATGCTCGAGGGCACGCAGCCGGCGCCGCCGGGGACGACGGTCGCGGTGGACCCGTCGCGCCTGCGTCGGACGGCGTATGCCCGGCTCGTCCGCAAGGGCCTGGGCGAGGCGCGCGCCGTCGCCTCGGTGGAGGTGGAGGGACGGACGCGCGCCGCGCTCGCCAGCGAGGGCTGGCCCTGCTCCGGCCTGGCGGCCGGCGGCGCGCTGGCCCTGCGGCCCCTCACGCTCCAGGCCCGCCTCGGCTGGTGCCGGAGCGGCTTCTCCGGGAGCGGCCTCGACGCCACGGCGGAGGGCTGGGACCTCGAGGTCGGCGCCACCCACGCCTGGGACCTGCGCGGCTTCACGCTCGAGGTGGGGCTCGCCGTGGGCGGCGCCCTGCTCCGCCAGCGCTTCCGGACGGCGGGCGTCGCGCCCGCGCGGACGAGCGCCGCGCTCCAGCTCTCGCCGGTGGCCCTGGTCTCGCGCGACCTGGGCCGGCGGACGTACCTCTACCTCTCCACTTCGGCGGCCACCTATCTGTACCGCCTCGGGGACTCGGCCGACGGGTCGACGTCCTTCGGGCCGTCGTTCGCGATGCGGTTCGCGCTGGGGGCGGGTTTCAGGCTCTGACCGTCTACCTCCACGGCCGGGGCGGCCCGCCCGTCCACGGGTCCTGGTCCAGCTCCTCGGCCAGCTCCACCCAGGCCGCCTCGGACAGACCGGCCAGGATCGACCGCTTGCGGTCGAGGCTCACCGCGTCGACGTGGCCGCGCAGGCCGTTCCACTCCTGGAGGACCTGGCGGAGCCGGAGGACCCGGTCGCGGTCGCGCTCCGACCGCTGCTCGCGGAGCTCGTTCTCGATCTCCTGCGCCACCCGCCCCTCGACCTCGGCCAGGCCCTGCCCGTCGCGCCCTGCGCAGACGGCGTCGAAGCGGGCCAGGAGCTTGTCGATCCGCACCAGGTCGTGCCGGTCGTCCGCCTCCTCGCCCGGGCGCCCGGGGCCGGACCGCTCCGGTGCGAAGAGCGCCTGGATGGCCTGGGGGCCCAGGGCGCCGCGGAAGAGCGCCAGGTCGTCCAGGCGACCGTCGAAGCTCGTGCCGAGGCGCGCGCGCCTCCCGTTCGCCTCGGGGCGGCCCCCGGCGAAGGCCGGTCCGGGCGAACCGTCGAAGGCCCGCAGCTCGCCCTGCACGTCCGGCTCGCCGTCCACGTAGATGACGGCCCGGTCGCCGTCGAAGGTGGCCGCCACGTGCGTCCACCGGCCCGGCGCGAGCCGCCGCGACGAGGCGAGTCGGCCCCGAGAGCCGGGCACCGGAAGCGAGAGGACCACGCGCCCCCCGCCGTCGAGCCCCAGCTCGAGCCACGCGTCGACGGGGCGGTGATCGCTCGAGTGCTTGGAGAAGATGGTCATGGGGCGGCTGGAGGAGGGGCGCACCCAGGCCGCGAGGGTGAGCCGCTCGGGCTCCGCCCAGGTGCCGAGATCGACGAACTGACGGTCGCGCTCCCGGAAGGCCAGCGCGCCGGCGGGGTTCCCCAGCCGGTCCTCGGCCGGGCGCGGCCCGCGCAGGACGCCGTGGAGCCCGTTCCCGGAGGAGTCGGCGGCGTCCCCGTCGAAGGTCCAGCGGGCGAAGGTCGCTCCGCCGGGGAGCCCGGCCACCGGCGGCGGCACCGGAGCCGGCGGCGGACCGGCGTGCGGCGGGGGAACGCTGGGCGGGGGCGGCGCCGGGGGGACGGCCGGCATGCGGACGAGGAAGGCGATCTCCTCGCCGGAGAGCGGCCGGTCGTAGAAGCGGACGTCGTCCAGCGCACCCTCGAAGAACCAGGTCGGGCCGGTGGGCCGTCGGCCGTCGCCGCCGCCGCCCTCCGGGCGGGCGCCCACCAGGACCTCGGTGTCGGACTGCGCGTACGCCACGGCGAGCGGAGGCCCGTCGCGCATGCCGTCCAGGAAGATCTGGGCCCGCGACCCGTCGTAGACGGCGGCCACGTGCGTCCAGCGGCCGGGCGCGACGGCGCCCTGGCCCTGCACGCCGTCCCAGGCGGCGCCGCCCGGCACGTGCAGGAAGAGGCGGCCCCCCGGGTCGAGCCGGAGCTCGAAGTTCCTCTGGAAGTGGCCGGGCAGGTTCTTGATGCGGGAGGCGATGACCATGGGGCGGTCCACCCGGTCCGGCCGGATCCAGGCGGCCACGGTGAAGCGCGGCGCGTCGACGGGCCGGGTCAGGCGCGCGTGGGCGCCCCGACCGTCGAGCTGCGCGGCGCCTCCCGGACGCCCGGACCGGTCTGCCGTGGCCCGCAGGCCGATCCCCTGGCAGTCGCCGGCGTCGCCCGGCTCGAAGGGGCAGGCCGCCGAAAGTCCGCGATCGAGCGAGGGCGCCTCGCGGGGCGCCGCGGCGGCGAGGATCGGGAGGAAGGCGGCGGCGGCGAGGATCACTCCGTTCGATCGGATCATGGACCGGACCTCCGGGCAGGCGTCGTTGCGTCGAGGACGCTCGCTCGCCCGCGGCGGCGGGTCAAGCCCGGCATCCCGGTGACCGGACGGCCGCGTGTAGATGAGTATTCAGGCCCGGCCCGAGGTGTGCGAGACTCGCCCCCCCACGAAGGTCGGACCCACGCTCCGGCCCCACCAGGGAGGGAGGAACCCCACATGACGAGCCCCGCCGTGCCCGAGCTCAACCCGCCTCAGCGCCTGCTCCTCGGGCCCGGACCGAGCCCCGTTTCCCCCCGCGTGCTCCGGGCGATGGCGACGCCGCTGCTCGGCCACCTCGACCCGAGGTTCCTCGAGATCATGAACGAGGTGCAGGCCCAGCTCCGCGCGGTCTTCCGCACGCAGAACCCGTTCACCATCGCGGTCTCCGGCACCGGCTCGGCCGGGATGGAGGCGGCGCTCGTGAACCTCCTCGAGCCGGGAGACACGGCCGTCGTGGTGGTGGCCGGCGTCTTCGGCTCCCGGATGGCCGACATCGCGGAGCGCACCGGCGCCAGGCTCGTGAAGATCGACGTCCCCTGGGGCCAGGTGGTCGATCGCGCCCGCGTCGAGGAGGTCCTGAAGAAGGAGGGCAAGGTCAAGGTGGTCGCCCTGGTGCACGCCGAGACCTCCACCGGCGCCCACCAGCCCCTGGAGGGCCTCGGCAAGCTCTGCCACGCGCACGGCGCGCTCCTGGCGGTGGACACCGTCACCTCCCTCGGCGGCGTGCCGGTGGACGTGGACGCCTGGGAGGCGGACGCCGTCTACTCCGGGACGCAGAAGTGCCTCTCCTGCCCGCCCGGGCTGGCCCCGCTCACGCTCTCGCCGCGCGCGCTCGAGGCGGTGAAGACGCGCAAGACGAAGGTGCAGAGCTGGTACCTCGACGCCGGGATGGTGGCCGACTACTGGGCGGAGGGGAAGCGCGTCTACCACCACACCGCGCCCATCAGCATGGTCTACGCGCTCCGCGAGGCGCTCCGCATCGTCCTCGAGGAGGGGCTCGAGACCCGCTTCGCGCGCCACCGCAGGCACAGCGCCGCGCTCATGGCCGGCGCCGCCGCGCTCGGCTGCGCCCCGCAGGCGCAGGAGGGGCACCGGCTGCCGAGCCTGAACTGCATCACCGTGCCAGCCGGCGTGGACGAGGGCGCCGTGCGCAAGGTCCTCCTCGACGAGCACGGCATCGAGATCGGCGGGGGCCTCGGGCCGCTCGCCGGCAAGGTCTGGCGCATCGGCCTGATGGGCGAGGGGTCGAGGCAGGAGAACGTCCTCGCCGTGCTGGCCGCGCTCGAGCAGGCGCTCGCCAAGCAGGGGAAGGGGCCGAGGCC
>DATIUR010000017.1:0-1671 GCA_035466675.1 Anaeromyxobacteraceae bacterium
TCGGGCCGGTGATGACGTGCAGGCACCCGTCCCGCTCGAAGGCGGCGTCTCCGCGCGAGGCCACCCGGACGTCGTTCGGGACGAAGCCGCCCGAGTCCCGCGGGAGCATCGCCTCCACCACCGGATGCCGGCCGTCCTGGATCTCCAGGGCCTCGGATCCGTCCACGGCCGGGCGGGCCCAGCCGCGCTCCGCCGCCACCCGGGCCAGGGAGAGCAGGGCGTCGGCGGTCGCCACCGCGGCGGCGGCGGTCCGGATCCCGGGCGCCGCGCCGGCCACGGCGCTCCGCAGCTCCTCGAAGATCCGCTCCTCCAGGGCGAAGCGCCGCCCCTCGGCGGTGAGCACCCGCTCCTCGAACTCGCGCAGCTCCGGGGTGACGAACCGCTCCCCGCCGACCGTGGTCTGCCGCCGCTCGTAGTCGGCGGGGACGAGGTGCAGGTTCGGCTTCGTCACCTCGATGTAGTAGCCGAAGATCCGGTTGTAGCGGACCTTGAGCGAGGCGATGCCGGTGCGCTCGCGCTCCCGGACCTCCAGCCGGGCGATGGTCCCCTTCCCGTCCTCCGCCACCGCCACGATCTCGTCGAGCTCCCTCGAGTACCCGCGCCGGACGATCCCGCCCTCCTTGAGCGTGGCGGGCGGCTCCTCCGCCACCGCCCGGTCGAGGAGCGAGGCCAGGTCCTCGAGCCCGCGCGCACGGGCGCCCGCCTCGCGCAGGATGGGGGCCGGCCGCGCCTCGAGGAGATCCGCCAGGGACGGCAGCGCCAGGAGCGCCCCGGCCAGGGCGCGCAGGTCGCGGGCGTTCCCCTGGCCGAGCACGAGCCGGGAGAGGAGCCGCTCGGCGTCGCCCACCGGACGGAGCGCGCCGGCCAGGTCCTCGCGGAGCACGGAGGAGCCGCACAGCTCCTCCACCGCGTCGAGCCTGGCCCCGATGGCGCGCGGATCGAGGAGCGGGTAGCGCAGCCATTCCGCCACGCGGCGGCCGCCGGGCGCGGTGGTGGAGCGGTCGAGGAGCGACAGCAGGGTCCCCTGGCGGCGGCCCCCCGAGAGCGTCCGCTCCAGTTCCAGGTTCGCCCGGGTGGCCTCGTCGAGCAGGAGCACCTCGTCCACGGCCAGGCGCGCGATCCGGTCCACGTGGCGCGCCGGGGCGCGCTGCGTCTCCTCCAGGTAGGCGAGCGCCGCGGCGGCGGCCGCGAGGCCGAGCGGGAGGCCGGCCACCCCGAACCCCTCCAGCCCGGCCACTCCCAGGTGCCGGCGCAGCCGCTCCTCGGCCCGGGCGAACTCGGCGTCGTCGCGGCGGGCCACCGGAGCGCCCACCGCCCGGGCGATGGTCTCCCCCCGGGCCGGGTCCACGCCCTTCGGCAGGAGCAGCTCCCGGACCCCCGCGCGCCGCAGCTCCTCCACCAGGCGGGCGTCGTCCGGCACCTCGCCGCACTGCAGGAGCCCGGTGGAGGCGTCGAGCAGGGCCAGCCCCCCGCCCCGCTCGCCGGGCGCGACCGCCCCGAGGAAGCTCGCCTCGCGCGGATCGAGGACCTGGTCGTCGAAGACCATGCCCGGGGTGACCACCCGCGTCACCTCCCGCCGGACGATGGGCGAGCGGCCGGGCTCCTCCACCTGGTCGCAGATGGCGACCTTGAAGCCCTTCTCGAGGAGCTTCGCCACGTACCCCCGCGCGG
>DATIUR010000018.1:0-2375 GCA_035466675.1 Anaeromyxobacteraceae bacterium
GGTCCTCGCTCTCCGGCGTGGAGCAGTCGTCCTCGTCACCCACGAAGACCACCACCATCTTGGCGCCGGCGTGCGGCCACTCGGAGGCTGAGACGCCCGGCTGCTGGCCGGCCAGCGCCTTCTCGATGGCCATCTCTGCCGCGGTGAACCCCTGCTCCTGCCCCGTGCCGCAGGTGCCGACGATCACGTTCCCCTGGTACACGCCGGGCGAGATCTCCCTGGCGAAGAAGTTCATGAGATCCTGGGCACTATGACCCTGCTCGTTCGTCTTGGGGTCGGGCCCGTTGTACAGCCGCTTGTCGAAGTGCAGGACCCTGGGGTTCGCTCCGTACGCCACGAAGTTGCCCCGCGGGTACAGCTCGCCGGCAACGCCCACGCCCGAGTTGCAGGTGTAGCGCCGGTAGATCTTCCCGCACGGCTTGTGCGCGGTCGCGTCGGCGGCGGTGCAGGCGACGGTCTCGAGCTCGGGGGTGCCCGTGGAGTCGCAGCAGATCGGCTCGCCCGGGTAGCCGGTGCAGGTCGTGCGGCAGGAGTAGCCCGTCCCGCAGCCGCCGCCCGAGGGACAGTCCTTCGGGACGCGGAGCGGCGCGTCGGGCGTGTCGCTCGTCACGCAGCAGATCGGCCCCGAGGTGGTGCCGCAGGTGCTCTCGCAGGTCACCGTCCGGTCGGGGTCCACCTGGTTCAGGAAGACGGCCGTCGTGGTCACCGCCACGTGGAAGTCGATGGGCTCGAGCCCCCGCGACGCGCGATCCACGTTGATGCCGTTGAGCCGGCTCACGAAGGACACGAAGTTCGCCCCCAGGGCGTCCTGCTCGCCCCGCATCGACCCGGAGTCGTCCACCACGAAGAGGATGTCGGCGGTGGAGACGTCGGCCAGCCGGACGCGCTTGGTGCCGGGCTGGAGGTAGCAGGCGCCGACCGGGTTGAAATTGTAGTCCTGGCAACCGACGGCGCCGAGGAGGGCGAGCGCCGCGAGGGCGCGGAACGACCATCTCATCGAGAGACCTCCGGGTCCGGGCCGATGATAGCCCCGTTCCCACGGCCCGCAAACACGGCGACCGGCCCCCCTTGCCGACCTCGGCGCACCTACTCCCACTCGATGGTGGCCGGCGGCTTCGAGGAGACGTCGTACACCACGCGGTTGATGCCCCGCACCTCGTTGATGATGCGCGAGGAGATGCGCCCGAGCAGGTCGTAGGGGAGGCGGGCCCAGTCGCCGGTCATCCCGTCGGTGGACTCGACCGCCCGGACGGCGCAGGTGGACTCGTAGGTCCGCTCGTCGCCCATCACCCCCACGCTCCGGACGGGCAGGAGCACCGCGAAGGACTGCCAGAGCTTGTCGGTCAGGCCGGCCCGGCCCACCTCGTCCTGCACCACCCGGTCGGCCCTGCGGAGCACCTCCAGGCGCTCCGCGGTCACCTCGCCCAGGATCCGGATGGCGAGGCCCGGCCCGGGGAAGGGCTGGCGCTGGACCACGTGGGCGGGGAGGCCCAGCTCGACGCCGAGCCGGCGCACCTCGTCCTTGAACAGCTCGCGGAGCGGCTCCACCAGGGCGAGCTTCATCACCTCGGGCAGCCCGCCCACGTTGTGGTGGCTCTTGATGGTGGCGGAGGGCCCCTTGAACGAGACCGACTCGATCACGTCCGGGTAGAGCGTGCCCTGCACCAGGAACCCGGCCCGCTCGCCCTGGGCGGCCAGCTCCTCCACCTGCTCCTCGAAGACGGCGATGAACTCGCGGCCGATGATCTTCCGCTTCTGCTCCGGGTCCGTCACCCCGGCCAGCTTCGCGAGGAAGCGCCTCGACGCGTCGGCCGTGACGAGCGGCAGGTGGAACATCCGCCCGAAGACCTCCTCCACCTGCTCGCGCTCGCCCGCCCGGAGCACGCCGTTGTCCACGAAGATGCAGCGGAGCCGGTCGCCGATGGCCCGGTGCACGAGCAGGGCCGCCACCGCCGAGTCCACGCCGCCGGAGAGCGCGCAGATGGCGTGGCCGCCCCCGACCTGGGCCCGGATCTGCTCGACCGCCACCTCGGCGTAGGCCCGCATCGACCAGCTCCCGGAGCAGCCGCACACCCGGTAGGCGAAGTTCTTCAGGATCTCCTTGCCGAGGGGCGTGTGGACCACCTCCGGGTGGAACTGGACGCCGTGGAAGCGGCGCCTCCGGTCCTCCACGGCGGCGTAGGGCGAGCTCGCGGTCGAGGCGATGGGCTCGAAGCCGGGGGGCAGCGCCTCCACCCGGTCGCCGTGGCTCATCCAGACGTCGAGCCGGGCGGGGAGGCCGTGGAACAGCTCCGCGCCCTGGCGGGCGTCGATGGTGGCCGGCCCGTACTCGCGGTGGGCGGCCTGGTCCACCCGGCCGCCCAGCTCGTGGGCCA
>DATIUR010000019.1:0-3252 GCA_035466675.1 Anaeromyxobacteraceae bacterium
CGCGGAGGGCGAGCTCGCGCAGGCAGAACTGCCAGAGGGAGCCGTAGCCGGCCTCCCTCCAGGCCTGGCGGGCATCGAAGGGATCGAGGTAGCGGAGGAAGTCCACCTGGCGGCCGCGCTCCTCGCCGGCCGTGGCCCGCAGACGGTCGGTCAGGGCCTTCGTGTCGAGGGAGTATGGGTCCGCGTGCATGATGCACCTCCAGTGCATCCATTTCGTGCAACGCTCGTTCCAGAGACGTGCCGCGCGGGATCCGGCAGGTGTCCTCACCTTCCACCCGCGACGCCCCTCCCCAGCACCCGGTGCAGCACGAGCCCGGCGCCCAGGGTGGCGAGCCCGGCCCAGGTGGATCCGGGCCGCTCCGCCAGGGCCCGCGCCACCATCCAGGCCGAGAGGACCACGAAGAGGGCGGGCGTGAGCGGGTAGCCGAAGGCGCGGTACGGCCGCGGCAGGTCGGGCTCCCGCAGGCGCAGCACCACCACGCCGGCCACCGCGAGCCCGGACAGGACCGAGAGCGTGAAGCCCACGTAGACGAGCAGCGCGCCGAAGCTGGCGGTGGCGATCATGGCCAGGGCCATCCCGGCCTGGAGCGCCACCGCCACGGCCGGCCCGCCCGCCCGGGTCCGGCGGGCCAGGAAGCCGAGGGCGGGGTGGTCCCGCCCCATGGCCTCGTACACGCGCGGCCCGGCCATGAGGAGCGCGCTCAGCGACGCGGCCAGGGCGAGCGCCACGAGCGCCGAGAGGGCGCGGCCGGCGCCGGGCCCGAGCAGGCGCACCGCCGCCACGTGCCCTACCTCCACCACGCCCGACAGCTCCTCCGCCGGCGCCGCGGCCAGGAAGACGGCGTTCACCAGGAGGTACAGCCCGCACACCAGCGCCGTGCCGGCGAGCAGCGCCCGCGGGAGCGCGCGCGACGGGTCGCGCACCTCGCCGGCCAGGTACACGGCGCCGTTCCACCCCGCGTACGCGAACGAGACGTAGACGAGCGCCACCGCGAAGGCCCCGGTACCGCCCGCGGCGGGCCCGGGCGGAGCCGGGACGGAGAGGCGCGAGGGGTCGCCGAGCAGCGCGCCGGCCACGCCGAAGGCGAGCACCAGCGCCACCTCGAGCGCGGTGGCGGCGGTCTGGACCCGCCCACCCAGCCGCACGTCGAGCGCATGCGGCGCCGCCAGGAGGACGACGATTGCCGCCCCCGTCCACGCCGGCGGCAGCCCCGGCACGAGCGCCGCCAGGTAGTGGCCGAAGGCGAGGGCCGAGGCGGCCAGCGGCGCCGAGAAGCCGACCACCAGGGAGACGACCCCGGCCGCGAACCCGAGCGCGGGGTGGTAGATGCGCCCGAGGAGCTGGTACTCGCCGCCGTTCCGGGGCAGGGCCGCGCCCAGCTCGGCGTAGGCGAGCGCGCCGCAGAGCGCGAGCACGCCTCCGACCGCCCAGGCCCAGAGCACCGCCGCCGCCGAGCCCAGATCCCGCAGGAGGAGGCCGCCCGTGGTGAAGACGCCGGTGCCGATCATGCTCGACACCACCACCGCGGTCGCCGCGGCGGCGCCCACCTGCCGCGGCGCCTCCGGTCCGCCGAGGGGCATGGGTACCTCCGTCGAGAAGGAGGAGAGCAGCCCATTCACCCATCGTCGAGAGCCCGGCCGGGGGGAGGGACCCGGGCGGGATGGCGCTCAGCCGGCGGCCCGGGCGACGCGGCGGATCGCCTCGGCCACCGCGTCCGGCCGGTCCTCCGGGACGAAGTGCCCGCACCCGGGGACGAGCCGGAGATCGGCCCGCGGCAGGGCCGCCGCGAGCCGCCGCATGTCCTCCTCGACGCCGGGCAGGAGCACGTCGGCCGTTCCGACCACCACCTCGGCCGGGCAGGCGAGGGCGCCGATCCCCTCCTCGACGGCGGCGATCTCCTCCCAGCGTGGGCCGAGGAACGTCCGGCGCAGCGCCGTCCGGCCTGCCGCTCCCGCGAAGCTCCCGGCGTAGACGGACAGATCCTCCCGGGAGAGGGCGGAGCGGTCGCGGGTCCCCATCCGCATCGCCTCCGCGACGAGCGCCCGCCCGAAGACGAGCCGGCGCAGGCCGGGCGTGCGCGCCGCGAGCAGCAGCAGCCGCAGCCTCGCGCCGGCCCGGGCTCGGAGGACCCCGAGCGGCCCGACGGGGCTCCCGGAGAGGAAGAGCCGGGCCGGGCCGTCGCGGTGGAAGAGCGTGTTCAGCACCACGAGGCCAACGACGCGCCCGGGGTTCCGCACCGCCCAGAGCAGGCCGACCGGTCCGCCCAGGTCGTGGGCCGCCAGCACCCCGCGCTCGAGGCCGAGCGCGTCGACGAGCGACCCGAGGACGCCGGCCTGGGCCTCGAGCCCGTACGAGAAGGCGGCCGGCTTCTCCGATCGCCCGAACCCGGGCAGGTCGGGAGCGACGAGCCGGCCGGTGCCGGAGAGCCGTTCGATCACCTTGCGCCAGAGGAACGACGAGGTCGGCCAGCCGTGCACGAGGACGACGGGCGGCGACCCGGCGTCGCCGTCCACGTCGACCACGTGCAGGTCGAGCCCGAGGGCTCGGACGCGGCGGGCGGGCGGAACGTGTACGCCGGAGTTCATGATCGCCCGGTGGCCGGCCCGTCCGTCACCCCGCGCAGCCGTTGACGCGTCCTGGCGGCGACCGCTTCGGCCGCGCCGCCTTCGGCGAAGCTCGACACCCGCACCCACCGTCCCGTCCCGATCGGCATGGGCCGCAGGGTATAGAAGTGCGGCGTGTCTCGTGTCGAGAGAGGCGTGGAATGACCGACCTCCTGGAACGGCTGCCGGACCTCGTCCGGAACTTGGTCCCCGATCCGGGCCGACTGGAGGGGCTGTTCCCGGCCCTGTTTCCCGTCTTCTTCCTGGCGATGTGGCTCACGATCACGACGATCCTCGCCTGGATCTCCGGCCACATGACCCTCCTCTCCCGGTTTCCGCCCCAGGAGGAGGCGCTCGAGGAGTTCTTCCACTTCGCCTCCGGGCAGATGCGCGGGGTGAGCTACTCGAGCGCCCTGCACGTCGGCATCGGCTCGAGGGGTCTCCACCTCGCCGCGAACTGGCTCTTCCGGCCGCCGTTCCGCCGCGGCATTCCCTGCATCCCGTGGCGCGAGGTTCGGTGCCTCCGCCCCCAGGAGGGGAGGCTCCGGGGATGGTTCCTGGGGTCGAAGTTCGAGATCGCGTCCGCCGGTGTTCGCTTCTCGGTCGGCGGCGAGGCGGGGCGCGCCATCGAGCGCAAGCTCGCCGCGC
>DATIUR010000020.1:0-6311 GCA_035466675.1 Anaeromyxobacteraceae bacterium
CGGCGCCCCGCGACGGCGGGGCGGGCTCGATCCAGCCGCCCCTCCCCCGCGCCGGGGCCACCCCGGGTCCGCGGCCGCGGTCGCGATCGTACGCCGGCGCCGGACGGCCAGGGCCGCCGCCCTCCGGCCGGTAGACCGGAACGGCGTCCGCCCTGGGCGGAGCTACGCCCGGCGACGCCGCCGGAACCACGCGAACGGGCATCACCGGACGGCCCGTGCGCTCCTGGACGAATCGCGGCGCGGGACCGCCCCAGGCCGGCGCAGGGCTCGCCCGCGGGTCCGGATGCCGGGCACGCGGCGGCGCCGGGGAAGTGGCGCCGTACCAGCGCCGCGTGTAGGAGGGCGCGTAGGCGACCCGGTAGACCGGGATCCCCACGAAGCGAACGGTCGGAACGAACGTCCACCAGAAGTCGTAGAACGGGTACGAGGTCACGTAGATGGACAGCCCGGGGGCGAGGGGCGCCCATCCGATGGCGTCCCCTCCGTACCGCCAGGTCACCCAGGCCGGGGCCCACTGGGTTCCGGGAACCCAGATCCAGCCGTAGCCGGGATCCCAGGCCCATCGCCCGTAGTGGTAGACCGCCCACCCGAACGGCTCGTCGGAGACCCAGAACCACCCCTCGTCGGTCCACTCCCACCGGCCGTAGTAGTAGGGACGCCAGCCCGCCGCGACGTACGGACGCCACACGCGGCCGTAGCCGGCCGAGACGACCCAATCTCCGTGGGCGGCCAGCGGGCTCTGGAAGGTCTCCAGGGAGACCGATCCCGAGACGCCCATGTCGACGGACACCTCGCCCGCGCCGTAGCCCCAGGCGTCATCGTCGGCGGCCACCCGGAAGGACCCGAGCGGCACGAGGAGCGCCACCGCCCCGACCACGAGGTTCCTCAGGTTGCGTGCCATCTCGAGCCTCCTTCGCCGTCCACGCCTTCTCGCACGGAGACGTCCGACGGCCTCCGTTCCTTCATCTGCGGAAGCAACGAAGATGCCGAGAAAAGACCCAAAGGTGTCGAGTGCTTGAAGCCAGGCCCGACGGAGGCGGTCGCACACTGTGAAGGGGCGCGACGCCGCGATCCCCCGGAGGGGCGGCCCCCGACGTCAGGCGAGCCGCTTCTCCTTCTCGAAGGAGAGCAGGGGCGGCTCCTTGTTCAGGATGACGCCCTCGGTGATCTTGCACTCCTTCACGCCCTCCCGGTACGGGACGTCGTACATGATGTCGAGCATCGCCTGCTCGAGGATGGCGCGCAGGCCGCGGGCGCCGGACTTCCGCCGCATGGCCTCCCGGGCGGTGGCGCGGAGCGCCTCCTTCGTGAAGGAGAGCTTCACCTTCTCGAGCTCGAACAGCTTCACGTACTGCTTGGTGAGGGCGTTCTTCGGCTGGGTCAGGATCGTGACCAGGTCCTCCTCGGACAGGTCGGCCAGGGTCGCGATGATGGGGAGGCGGCCGACGAACTCCGGGATCATCCCGTACTTCACGAGGTCGCCCGGCTCGACCCGGGCGAGCAACTCGCCCAGGGAGGCCTCCTCCTTGCGCTCGATCTTGGCCCCGAAGCCGAGGCCCTTCACGCCCACCCGGCGGCGGATGACCTGCTCCAGGCCGCAGAAGGCGCCGCCCACCACGAAGAGCACGTTGGAGGTGTCGACCTGGATGTACTCCTGCTGGTTGTACTTCTTCCCGCCGCGCGGCGTGACGTTCGCCCGGGTGCCCTCGATGATCTTGAGCAGCGCCTGCTGGACGCCCTCCCCGCCCACGTCGCGCGTCGGCGACGGCTGGTCGCCCTTCCGCGCGATCTTGTCGATCTCGTCGATGTAGACGATGCCGCGCGAGGCCTTCTCCACGTCGTAGTCGGCGTTGTGGAGCAGGTTCTGGATGATGTTCTCGACGTCCTCGCCGACGTAGCCGGCCTCGGTCAGGCTGGTGGCGTCGGCGATGGTGAAGGGCACGTTCAGGAAGCGCGCCAGGGACTGGGCCAGCAGCGTCTTCCCCGACCCGGTCGGGCCGATGAGCAGGATGTTCGACTTCTGCAGCTCGACGTCGTCGGCCGCGGCGCGCGCCTGGCCGGGACGAGGCGGCCGCGCCGGGCGCCGCGCGTGGACGCGCTTGTAGTGGTTGTAGACCGCCACGGCGAGGACCTTCTTGGCCCGGTCCTGGCCGACCACGTAGTCGTCGAGGAAGCTCTTGATCTCCGCGGGCGTGGGGAGCGACACGGCCGGCCGGCTCTCGTCGCGCTCCGCCTCCTCCGCGATGATGTCGTTGCAGAGCTTGATGCACTCGTCGCAGATGTAGACCGTCGGCCCGGCGATGAGCTTGCGGACCTCGCGCTGCCCCTTGCCGCAGAAGGAGCAGGAGAGGTTGCCGTGGTGGTGTTCTTTGCGGCTCACGCGACCCTCTGACCGATGTTACCCCAAAATCCCCGCGCCCCGAAGGCGCCGACGCCCGGTCGTATATAGCCGGAGCCCCTGCCCCGCCGCACCGCCCCGTGGCCGGAGGGCTCAGCGGCGCGAGAGAGACTCGATCTCGTCGGCCAGGCCCTCCGCTCGGACCGCGATCTGCCTGGGGATCGCCGCGTCCTGCCGGCACGCCCGGGCGAGCCGCCGCGCCAGGGACCCCATCCGCCGCACCCGCTCGGACCGGGGCGCCGGCTCGGGCTCCGGCTCGGGACCGAAGCGCTCGGCGAGCCGCCGGGAAAGGGCGGCCGGCGTGGTCGGCCCCTCGAGGACCTCGTCGCGCAGCTCGCGCCACCCGGCCGCGGTGAGCCGGCCGGCCTCCTCCGCCCGCGAGAGGACCTCGATCACCTCGAAGGGCGGGGCCCTCCCCTCGCCGCGCGCTTCCCTGGCCAGCTCCGGCTCGTGCCGCTCCAGGAAGCCGTAGCTCGCGGTGAGCTTGTCGGCGGTCGCCTTGCGGATGAAGAGCTCGGCAGCGCAGTAGCGCTCGAAGCTGGCGTACCCCCACTCGCGCCAGGTCTCCCGGCGCCGGACCTGGGACAGGAGCCTCCCGAGCTCGACCCAGGCCGACTTGAACCGGCGGGCGCCCTCCAGCACGGCGCGGCGGAACGAGCCCTCCGGGAGACCCTCGGCCCGCGCGGCGATCTTCTCGGCGGTGGTGGTCACTTCCCGATGCCGAGCGTCATGGTCACGTTGGGCTGCTGCCCCGGGAACGGCTCGAAGCGCCAGCGGCGCAGGGCCCCCAGCAGGCAGTCGTAGAGGCGGCCGGACCTGAAGCGCGGCTCGTCGATCCACAGCCTGGCCACCCGCCCGTCGTTGCCGATGGCGAACTCGATGGGGATCTGGCCGACCCAGTCGGGAGAGCGCTGCGACTCCTCCCGCAGGCAGGGGGCGAGCGTGCGCTGCTCCCGGCCGATCACCGCCTGGATGTTCGCCTCGCTCCAGTTCGCCCGGACCGCGAGGTCGCCGCCGCCCGCGTCCCCGCTCGGCCGAGGGGGACGGCCGGGTACCGGCGCGAGGTCCCGGCGCCCCGGGCCGGAGAGGCCGCCCCCGGCGTCGATCGCCACCTCGACCTCGTCCTCGGCGGACCGCCGCCCCGACCCGACCCGCGCCGGCGTGACGATGCTGATCCCCTGGCCGAACCCCTGCAGCTCCGGGTCGTCGGCGATGGAGGGCCCCTGCGCCAGGAGCCAGGTCCCGGTGATGGCGCCCCCCACCACGAGGAGGAGCCCGAGGGCGAGGGCGATCGCCTTGAGGCGGCCCCGGCGCTGGGCGATGAGCCGCGCGCCGGTGATCTCCCGGTCGACGCGCAGCGCGGCCTCCGCCTTCTTCGCGTGGAGGAGAAAGATCGACACCTGGCCGACCGGGGTCCAGCGCCCGTCGCCGGCCGAGACCGGCGTCCCGGGGCCGATCTCGCCCCGGTAGAGCATCACCGCGATGTCGCGGGAGGAGAGCGGCCCGAAGACCTGGCCGTCGCGGCGGAAGAGCCACTCGCCGCCCTCGAGGGCCGGGTCGTGGATCTCCACGCGTGCTGGGGGGCGGCCGGTTGCCATGCCGGGGAGGGTCGCGTTCTCGCAGGGCCGCTCGGTGGGGCGCGCTCGCGCCGGCCCGGGAGGCATGCCAGAGTACCACGGCGTGGAAAGCCGTCGCTACGCTCTCCGCCTCGCCTACGACGGCGCGTGCTTCCGGGGATTCCAGCGCCAGCCCGGGCTCCCCACGATCCAGGAGGCGCTCGAGGGGGCACTCGGGGCCCTCGCCATCCGCTGGATCGGCCCGCTCGCGGCGGCCGCCCGGACCGACGCCGGCGTGCACGCACTCGACCAGGTGGTGACCTTCTCGGCCCGGGCCGACCTCGACCCCGAGATCCTCCGCCGCGAGATCAACGCGCGGACCCAGGACGGCCTCGCCTGCCTCGATGCCTGGCGCGTCCCCCGCACCTTCCACGCGCGGGCCTCCGCCCTGCTGCGCACCTACGTCTACCTGGTGGGAGCGCCGGCGCCCGACGGCCTCCGCCCCTACGCCTGGTCGCTGCCCGACGAGCGCGCCTTCCCGGGGCTCGCGGTCCCGCACCTCGACCCGGAGGCGGTGCGCGCCGCGCTCGCACCGGCGGTGGGCGAGCACGACTTCCGCGCCTTCGCGCGGCCGGGGGAGAGTCGCACCACGGTCCGTACCGTGACGCGCGCGGAGGTGGTGAGCGCCTCCTTCGGCCCTCTCCACGCGATCGTGATCGAGGGCCGGGGGTTCCTCCGGGCCATGGTGAGGAACCTCGTCGGCACGGCGGTGGCGGCCGGTCTCGGCCTCGAGCCGCCCGCGAGCCTGGCCCGGCTGCTCGCCGAGGGCGCACGCTACCGCGGGGTGCGTGCGCCCGGCCGGGGTCTCACGCTCGCGCGGGTGGTCTACCCGCCGGGCTCCCCGCTCGGCCCTCGCGCCAGCCCTCCGTGACGGGGGCGGACCCCCTCCGCACGGAGATCCGCACGCGGCAGCCGGGAAGGCGAGGCGGGGCCGGCGGGACGGGGCCGGCGCCACGGCGCTCCGTGGGCGCGGCGGTCAATGGGCGCTCCCCTGCGGCGGGCGGGCGCCGTCCTTGGCGAGGAGGTCGGCCACCGCCTCGCGCAGGTAGTCCGACTGGCGCACGCGCGTCTTGCGGGCCAGGTTGCGGAGCTCCGTCGCGAGCGCGGGCGGCAGGCGCACGAGCATGGGCTCCAGCCGGTTGGGAGGCTGGTTCGTGGTGGTGGTCTCGAACGGGGTGGTCATGTAGGCTCCTGGCGACATGGGACTACGTTTGCCTACACGCTACCACCTGATAGACATACCGCAAGAAATCGGCTGGTTGCCTTCGCCACCCCGGCAACGTCGGCCCCGAATGAGGCGCGCGATCGCCCGAAGCGGCGTCCTGGAGGGGATCAGCCCTGCTCTGCGGGGCGCGGCAGGCCCGCCAGCTCGTTCATCCGGCCCGACCGGAAGGGCTCGAGGTCGAGCACGGCGCAGGGGAAGCCCGCCGACCGGACGGCCGCGGCGAGCGCCTCCCTCCGGGCGAACCCGTCGGCCATCTCCTCCGCCGAGAGCTCGATCCGGCCGATGTCGCCGTGGTGGCGGACCCGGAAACTCCGGAGCCCGAGGGCGCGGAGTGCCGCCTCGGCGCGCTCCACCCGCGAGAGACGCTCGGGCGTGACGGGCGTTCCGTAGGGGATGCGGGAGGCGAGGCAGGCCATCTGCGGCTTGTCCCAGGTGGGTAGCCCGTACGCCTCGCTCCAGGCGCGCACCTCCGCCTTGCCGAGGTCCGCCTCGGCGAGGGGGGAACGGACGCGCCCCTCCAGCGCAGCGCGGTGCCCCGGCCGATGATCGCGGCGGTCGTCGGCGTTGAAGCCGTCGAGCACGGCGGCGAGGCCGAGCCCCCGCGCCGTCTCGAGGCAGAGGCGGTACAGCTCCGTCTTGCAGAAGTAGCAGCGGTCCGTGCCGTTCGCGACGTAGCGCGGATCGTCCTGCTCGCGGCTCTGCACCTCGACGTGGCGCGCGCCCAGGCGGGCGGCGAGGCGCCGGGCCTCCTCGCGCTCCGCCGCGGGTACGCTGGGCGAGTGGGCGGTGAGGGCCACCGCGCCCTCGCCCAGCACCTCGCGGGCCACCGCCAGGACGAAGGTCGAGTCCACCCCGGCCGAGAAGGCGACCAGCGAGGGCCCCGCATCGGCGATGCTCTGGCGGAGCCGGGCCAGCTTGTGTGCGGAGGCGTGTCGCAGCGCCTCCCGCTGCGCGGGGGAGTCCACGGGCCATCCCATAGCCGGGCCGGCCGCGCCCGTCACGGCCTAGCGTCGCCGCTTCGACCCCGCGGCCGCGCGCGACGCCTTGCGCGGCGCCCGGCGCGCGGCGGCCC
>DATIUR010000021.1:0-3328 GCA_035466675.1 Anaeromyxobacteraceae bacterium
ACCCGCCGGCGCCGCCGCCGGAGCACGCGGGGCTCACGATCGGCTGGATCGGCTCGCCGACCACGCAGGCGCACCTCGAGCACGTCGCCCCCGCGCTCGCCACCTTCTGCGCCGAGCGCGGCGCCCGGGTCCACCTGATCGGGGCGACGAAGGGGTTCACCCTGCGCGGGGTGCCGGTGGAGGTGGTGCCCTGGAGCTCGGGCGGCGAGGTGGCCGAGCTCCGCCGGCTCGACCTCGGGATCATGCCGCTCCCCGACTCCCCCTGGGAGCGGGGGAAGTGCGGCTTCAAGCTCATCCAGTACATGGGGTGCTCGCTCCCCGTGATCGCGTCGCCCGTGGGGGTGAACGCCGAGATCGTCGTGCACGGGGAGACCGGCCTCCTGGCGACCGGCGAGGAGGAGTGGCTCGCCGCCCTGCGGACCCTCGGCGGCTCCGCCGCCCTGCGCGCGCGGATGGGGGCCGCCGGCCGCGCGCGGCTCGAGGCGCGCTACACGCTGCAGGCCGTCGCGCCCCGGCTGATCGGGCTGCTGCGGGGCGCCGCCGCCGCGCGCGGGCCCCGGTCCACCGCGCAGGGCGCACCGCGGCCGCCGCGCTCGATCGCGGGGAACACCGCCCTGAACCTGGCCGGGATGCTCGCGCCGCTCGCGGCCGCGCTCCTCGCCATCCCGCACCTGAACCGCTTCCTGGGGACCGAGCGGCTCGGGTTCCTCACGCTCGCCTGGGCCCTGATCGGCTACGTCAGCCTGCTCGACCTCGGCATCGGCCGGGCCCTGACGAAGCTGGTCGCGGAGCTGCTCGGGTCCCCGGACGAGCCCCGGCTCGCGCGGCTGATCTGGACGGCGCTCGCGATCATGCTGGGGCTGGGGGTGCTCGCGGGGCTCGGCCTCGCGGCGGGGGCGCAGTGGCTCGTCGCGTCGGCGCTCCAGATCCCGCCGGCGCTCCAGCCCGAGGCGGTCGCCGCCGTCCGCGTGCTCGCGCTGACGGTGCCGCTCGTCGTCACCTCCGCCGGCTTCCGGGGCGTCCTCGAGGCGCAGGGCAGGTTCGGGATCAGCAACGCGGTGCGCACGCCGCTCGGCGTCTGGCTGATCGCCTCCCCCCTGCTCCTCTGGCCGCTCGGGACCCGAAGCCTCGCGGCCGTGGCGGCCCTGCTCTTCGCCGGGCGCCTCGCCGCCTGGGTCGCCTACGGCGTGGCCTGCGTCCGCGCGATGCCGGCCCTCCTCCCGGGCTTCGCGCTCGACCGCCGCCAGGTGGGGCCGCTCCTGCGGTTCGGCGGCTGGATGACGGTCAGCAGCGTGATCAGCCCCCTGATGATCTACATGGACCGCTTCCTCCTCGGGCACCGCGCCTCGCTCCAGGTCGTCGCCTGGTACACGATGCCGTTCGAGGTGGTCACGAAGATCCTCGTGCTCCCCGGCGCGGTCGTGACGGTGCTCTTCCCGCTCTTCAGCGCGCTGACGGCCCAGGGCTCCGCCGAGTCGGGCCGGCTCTACCGGCTGGGGCTCCGGTACGTGCCCCTCGCGATGTTCGTGCCCGTCTTCGCCGCGTCGCTCTTCGCGAGGGAGGGGCTCGGGCTCTGGCTCGGCCCCGAGTTCGCCGAGGCCGCGCAGCACGTCGTGCAGCTCATCGCGCTCGGGTGCCTGTTCAACGGCATCGCCACGGTGCCGTTCGCCCTGCTGCAGGGGGCCGGGCGGCCGGACGTCACCGCCAAGATCCACCTGCTGGAGCTGCCGGTCTACGTGGCGCTCGTCGTCGGGCTCACCCTCCGGTTCGGCATCACCGGGACGGCGCTGGCGTGGGCGCTGCGCATGGGGCTGGACCTGGTCGCGCTCCTGCTCCTCGCGCGCGGCGCCGCCGAGCGCGAAGGCCACCCGGCCCGGCCCGGGCTGGCCGCCGCGGCGCTGGCCACGGCCGTGTTCGCGACGTCCCTCCTGCCCCTGCCGCCCGCCGCGAAGGCGGCGCTCCTCGCCGTCGTCGTCGTCGCGGAGGCGAGCCTGATCTGGAGGGTGCTGCTCGATCGCGACGGCCTGGGGCACGTGAAGCGCCAGCTCCTCGGGCTCCTCCGCCTCCCGACGGAGGAGGGGCGGTGATCGCCTGGCTCACGGTCGCGGCGCTCGTCGCCATCGTCTTCGCGAGCTGGTCCCTGGTGCGCGAGTGGGCCTTCCCGCCCGTCCTGCTCGGCTCGGTCTGGGCCGTCACGCTCTCGGTCTACGGCTCGCAGGCGCACCGCCTCCATCCGCTCCGGCTGGAGACCGGCGCGATGATCGTCGTCGGGGTCCTGATCTTCTCCGTCGGCGCCCTCGTCCCGGTGATGCACGACCGGGCCCGCCCCGCCGCCGCGCTCCCTCCCCCCGCCGTGGGCGCGCTGCCCTCGGGAGCCTGGATCGTCTGGGCGGCGGTCGTCGGGCTGCCGTTCTTCCTCCTGCGGATCTGGGAGCTCGCCACCTCGGGCCCCACCGAGAACGTGGCGATCAACCTCCGGATCGCCATCAGCGCCGCGGACCCCTCCACCGCCCCGCTCGGCCTCCTCGGCTACCTGCTCACCTTCTCCATCTTCGGCACCGCGCTGCACGTGCTCGGGCTGGTGCGGAGCACGCCCTGGAGCTCGCGGGTGCTGTTCGGGGTGTCGGCGCTCTACGCCCTGACGAGCAGCGGCCGCACGGCGTTCCTGCTGCTCGTGGCCGCCGTCGGCGGCGGGCTGGCGGTCTCCGGGCGGATCCGGCTCCGGACCTTCGTGGCGATCGGCGGCGGGTCCTTCCTCCTGGTCTTCGGGCTCGTCGCCTTCATCATGAACAAGGGGATCTCGGAGAGCGCGACCCTCTCGGCGGGGCTCGTCTCGACCTTCACCGAGTACCTCGTCGGCGGCACCGCGGGGCTCAACGACTACCTGGCGACGGCGACGGCGACGTCGGCGGACTGGGGCCAGAACACCTTCCGCACGCTCTTCGCCCTGCTCCACCGGCTCGGGATCGGCCCGGAGCCGCGCAACCTGGTCCAGGAGTTCCGGAACGTCCCGTTCACGACCAACGTCTACTCGGTCTTCAGGCCCTACCACGCGGACTTCGGCTGGACGGGCGTCGTCGGGTTCCAGGCGCTCTTCGGGCTCCTGCACGGCGTCGCCTTCGTCAGGGCGCGCGCCGGGCGGGCCGAGTACACGTACGCCTACGCCCTCCTGCTCTACCCGCTGATCATGCAGGGCTTCCAGGACCAGTACTTCTCGCTGCTGTCGACCTGGGTGCAGGCGCTCCTGCTGCTCATGGTCGCGAAGCTGGCGCGTCCTCTCGGGGCCGCGGCTCCACCGGCCTGAGCCTCGCCGGGGCCGCGGCCGCGC
>DATIUR010000022.1:0-2858 GCA_035466675.1 Anaeromyxobacteraceae bacterium
GGTGGAGGGGGTGCCGGCCAATCCCGCCCCTGCCCGGGTGATCAACTTGAGCCTGGGCGGCCAGTTCCGCTGCTCCGAGGCGCCCGCGCTCCAGGAGGCCATCACGGAGGCCTTCCAGGCCGGCAGCATCGTCGTGGCCGCCGCCGGCAACAGCGCCGCGGACGCCTCCGGCTTCTCGCCCGCCGGGTGCGACCACGTCGTCGCCGTCGCGGCTTCCGGGCCCGAGGGAGAGCTCGCCTTCTACTCGAACTTCGGCGACGTGGTGGACGTGCTGGCGCCCGGCGGCGACAAGGGCATGCAGCAGGACGACAGCCGCGGGATCCTGAGCTCCGTGCTCGATGGCTTCGCCTACTACCAGGGGACCTCCATGGCCGCCCCGCACGTGTCGGCCGTCATGGCGCTCGTGGCCTCGCGCCACCCCGGCCTGGCGCCCCAGCGGGTGATCGATCGGGTGCTGGCGGCCGCCACGCCCCTGCAGCCCGGGCAGTGTCCCAGGCCATGCGGCAAGGGGATGCTGAATGCCGACGTGCCCTGAGAGGGCGCGGCCCGAGCGGCGAGGCCCGCCAGGCGGCTCACCGGTCCTTCTCGCGGCCGCCCTCGGAGGTCTCGCCTGCGCGACGCCCGGGGGCGCCTTCCGGCCCGAGGCCCTCGAGCCGGTGCGCCTCCCCGGCGCCCACGAGCAGCGCTTCTTCATCCAGGAGGAGAACGACGTCTTCGGGATCACCCGGCAGAGCGACAACTACTACACGCAGGGGCTGAGGCTGGGGGCCCGCTGGAAGCCGCGGGCGGACCTCAGGCTCGTGCGACAGGAAGGGGCGAGCGAGCTGTGGGGCTTCGAGCTGGGCCAGAACATCTACACCCCGAACGACATCCGCCTGACCGACCTCGGCGTGCTCCGCCGGGACCGCCCGTACGCCGGCTACCTGTACGTCGGCCCCACCTTCGATCTTCGCTGGCGGTGGAACCCGATTCCCCGGTGGGCGCGGATTCGCGCCGGCGCCGGCGAGACCGACGAAGCGTTCTCCAGCACCCTCCACCTGGAGGCCCGCCTGGGGCAGACGGGCCCGAGCGCCCTGGGCGGCGCCGTCCAGACGGGCTTCCACGTGCTCCTCCGCGACATCGCCGGCAACGACTCCCAGGCCCTTCCGGCGGGATGGAGGCTGTACGAGACGGCCAACGCACGGAGCGTCGACATCACCGTCGAGTACGCCGCCGACTGGATCCGCATCGGCGCGCCCGTCGCATGGCTGAACCTGACCCACTGCACCGGATCGCGTCTGGCGGTCCGGGTCCTTCCGGGCGCGCGGCTCGACCTCGGCGGCATCGTCGATGCCGCCGGGCTGGGTCTCGAGGCGCGCGCCGGTCTCGCCGAGGCCGACGTGGGCTCCCCGTCGGCCACGAGCCGCCCGCGCACGCCGCTGGAGCTCTACCTGTGGGGGCGCGCCCAGGGGCGCTTCGTGGCGTACAGCCGCCTCATCGAGGGAAGGCTGCTCGACGGCGTCACGACCGAGGTGGGGCTGCGGCGGTGGGTCGGGGACGTCACCGCCGGGCTCACCCTGCGCGTTTTCGCCCTCGAATTCGTGGCGGCGCAGCAGTGGCGCACGGCCGAGATCGAGCCCTTGCCCGCGGGAACGAGCGCGACCGACAACTTCGGCTCCTTCCAGATCTCCTTTCTCTTCTACTGATCCCCGCGAGGGCATCGATGGCCACCGGCGCGCCGTGCCGCAGTTCCCTGTTCCGGCTCATCGTCTTCGTCGCCGCCGCCTCCTGCGCCCACGGGGAACGGGGGCCGGGCGCCGCGACCTGCGGCCCATGCAGCGAAGACGCGCAGTCCCCCACGCGGGCCTCCCGCACCTGCGCCGCGCGCTGCGGCCCGCGTTGCTGGGAGCCCTGCACCCTGGCCGCGGTGGCGCCGCCCCTCGAGGCGCCGGACCTCGATCTCCCGCTCGCCGCGATCCCCGCCTGCACCGACGACGAGGCGGCCGAGTGGGACGAGGGCCGCGCCCTCATGGCCGGCGTCCGCGGCCAGGACGACGAGGACTCCATCGTCTGGCTGTTCCCCGCGAGGAAGTGGGGGCTCGACAACTGGCACCCCCTCGACATCTCGACCTGCACGGGGACGAGGGCGACGGCTGGCGCCCCTGGGCCTCGGTCCCGCGCCAGCACTCGTTCTTCGTGGCCTTCGACCTCGATCCCGCCGGAGAGCTCGTCGAGTTCGCCCTGCGCGTCCAGTTCTCCGGCGGATCGCTCACTCGCCTGCGCGGCGGAGACGAGGGCGCGCCTGGCCGGGCGGCCCATGCCTTCTCCCTCGACCAGCACGTGCGCGCCGTGGTGCGCGAGGAGGAGAACGCGGCACGCGACGAGGCCGTTCGCGTCGCCTTCTCCCGCCCCTGCAGGCGCGGAGGCCGGGTCCTGGCCTGGCTGCGCCTCACCTCCGTTCTCGACGCAGGCGGCTTCCTGGGGATGGAGCTGCTCGAGCGTTCCACGACGGGGCGCGACTCCGCGACGCTCCGGGCTGCGGGGCTCTCCGAATGCCCGCGGCAGCCTCCCACGGCGATGCCGCAGGGCATCGCCGCGCTCCAGGCGCCGCCGTCGGGCGAAGGGGACCGGCCGACGCTCCGGCGCGCCACGGTGGGGGGGCGGCCCGCCCTCGTGCTCGAGCGCGCGCCCTCCGCGGGGACCACCGCCGCGGAGGCGGCCGCCGCCGCGGAGAAGCGCGTGGTCCTGGGCGGTTCCGAGGTCTCTGCGGCCGGCGGCGATGGGGAGCGGCTCCGCCTCGCTCCCGTGGCGCAGGCACGACCGGCCGATGGCGCCGCCCGCCAGGCGACGGCCGCCTGGAGGGCGCTCGGGATCGCCGC
>DATIUR010000023.1:0-12567 GCA_035466675.1 Anaeromyxobacteraceae bacterium
ACGCGGCGTTGCTGCGTCAGGCTTTCGCCCATTGCGCAAGATTCCCCACTGCTGCCTCCCGTAGGAGTCTGGACCGTGTCTCAGTTCCAGTGTGGCTGATCGTCCTCTCAGACCAGCTACCCGTCGTAGCCTTGGTGGGCCGTTACCCCGCCAACGAGCTGATGGGCCGCGGGCTCATCCTGGAGTGATAGCTTGCATGCAGAGGCCACCTTTTCCCTCAGGGGCCGGAGCCCCCGTGGTCTCATCCGGCATTAGCTTCCCTTTCGGGAGGTTATTCCGGACTCCAGGGCAGATTACCCACGTGTTACGCACCCGTGCGCCGCTGTACTCACCCTTGCGGGCTTTCTCGCTCGACTTGCGTGTGTTAGGCACGCCGCCAGCGTTCGTTCTGAGCCAGGATCAAACTCTCCAATTGAGATTTCGATCCTTGCCTGCCGCCTCTCGCGAGGCGAGCTGGCATGGTGGTGATGCTTTGGAAGTATCGCGTACTCAAGGAATGCGGGTCCGCATTCCGTCGTAGGCTTGCTATCCAGTTTTCAAAGACCGAGCGCGACCCCTCGATCCGAGCGACTTCCTCGTCCGAGCCTCGACCGCCGCGGAGTCTCGAGGACAACCGTGCTGCGTCAAGGAGGGGCGCGGTTTCTACCACCGCGACCCTTTACCGTCAAGAGGAGACTCCGGAGCGAAGCCCGGGGAACCTCTCGAGCGTGGGGAGGCATATGTAGCCGGGCTCCCCTGTCCCGTCAAGACCTTGGCCTCGGCCCTCGCCTCGACCGCGGGCCCTCCTTCGGGCCCACCCCCGTGGCCGGGGGCGACGCTTGTACCCCCGGGCGCTCTCCGGATCAACCCCGAAAGACGCCGCTCGCGAGCCCCGGCAGGGCGTCACGAGTTAACCTTGCAATATCCGCTACTTGGGTGCCTGCCACGCGCCGGTGTCGGCGACCTCCCGCCGGCAGCGGGAGGCCACCGCCTCCGCCCCGGCGTCGCGCCGCCCGGCGATCCGCGCCCGCTCGTGGGCCGCGATCGCGTCCAGGCGCGCCAGCGCCTCCTCGAGCACGTCGTTCACGACGACGTAGTCGTAGCCGGCGAGCCCGCGCGCCACCTCGGCGCGCGCGGCGCCGAGGCGCCGGCGCACCGTCTCCTCCGCGTCGGTGGAACGTCCCCGCAGGCGGCGCTCGAGCTCGCGCGCGTCGGGAGGCAGCACGAACACCGCCGCGGTCCGGTCCGGCCAGGTGGACTTGATCTGCGAGCCCCCCTGCACGTCGATGTCGAACAGCGCGATGCGGCCCGCGGCGAGCGACTCCTCCACGGTGGCCCGCAGCGTCCCGTAGCGCTGGCCGTGCACCTCGGCCCACTCGGCGAAGGCTCCCGCCTGCACCAGCTCCTCGAACCGCGCCGGAGCGACGAAGTGGTAGTCCACCCCGTCGCGCTCGGCGCCGCGCGGGGGGCGCGTCGTGACCGACACGGAGAAGACCGCGTCCGGATGGTGCGCCAGGAACCGGCGCGCCAGCGTGGTCTTGCCCGCCCCGGAGGGCGCCGAGAGCACCAGGAGGAGGCCGGGGGGCCGCGTCCGCTCACTCGACATTCTGCACCTGCTCGCGCATCCGTTCGATCTCCGCCTTGAGCGAGACCACCACCGCCGAGATCTCGCCGCTCTGCGACTTGGAGCCGATGGTGTTGGCCTCGCGGTGCATCTCCTGCACGAGGAAGTCGAGGCGGCGCCCGGCGGGCTCGCCCGAGGCCAGGAGCGCGCGGGCCTGTGCCAGGTGGCTCGCCAGGCGGGTGGTCTCCTCCACCACGTCGGTCCGGTCGGCCAGGAGCGCCACCTCCTGCTCGAGGCGCCCCGGGTCGAGCGGGACGCCCCGGGTGAGCTCCGCCACCCGCTCGGCCAGCCGGGCCCGGTGGATCTCGACGGCCCGGGGGGAGAGCTCCGTCACCCGCGCCACCAGGGCCTCGACCGCCCCCAGCCGGCCCTCCAGGTCCCGCGCCAGCGCCTCGCCCTCGCGGGCGCGCATGGCGCCGAGAGCGTCGAGCGCGGCGGAGAGCGCCGCGGAGACGGCCGCGCGCGCCTCGCCGAGGTTCGTCTCCCGCTCCTCGAGGCGCACCACGCCCTCCGCGGCGATGACGTCGGAGACGCCGACCTCCCCGGCCAGGGCCAGGCGCTCCTTCATCTCCCGGAAGGCGGCCGCGTAGGCCTCCGCCAGGGCCACGTCCACGCGGGGCGCCAGCGCGCCGCCCGCCGAGACCCGGCGAACCGTCACGTCCACGCCGCCGCGCGCCAGCCGCTCCTTCACGGCCCGCGCGACCTCGACCTCGAGGGCGGACAGCTCCCGGGGGAGACGTGCCTTCACCTCGATGAACTTGTGGTTCACCGAGCGGACCTCGACCTCGGCCTGCTCGGCGCCGGCGGTTCCCCGACCGCTCCCGAAACCGGTCATGCTGCGGATCACGATCTCACCTCGCTCCCGGCCCTGGTTGTTCCGGCCGTGCGCTTCCCGAGGACGACTGCAGCAACGCGGTGGCGGCCTCCAGGACCGGCCGTGCCGTGAGGGCGGTCAGGCACCGGAGGTGGCCGAGCGGGCAGCGCTGCGGCGCCTGCGCCGCGCAGGGCTGGCACTCGATGCCGAGCCGGATGGGCACGTCGGCGCGGCCGAAGGCGTGGCGGGCCAGATCGGTCGGCCCGAAGAGGATCACCGCCGGACGCCCGAGGGCGCGCGCCTGGTGCACGAGCGGCACGTCCCCGCCGAGGACGAGCGCCGCCGAGGCGATGGCGGCGACGCGTTCCGCGGGGCCGAGCCCGGTCAGATCGACGACGGAAACCTCGCTCAGCTCCGCCACGCGGGCGGCCAGCGCGGCGTCGGCGGGCGCTCCCAGGACCGCCACGTTCGCCCCGGCCCGCCCCAGCGCCTCGGCGGCCAGCGCGAACTTCTCGGCGCCCCAGCGGACCGTCGGAGAGGGCCCTCCCGGCACGAGCACCGCCAGGGGTGCCGCGGCGCGCGCCAGATCGGGGGGAGGGTCGAGGCGGAGGGTGCGATCCGCCGCCGGGGCGCCCGCGCGGCGAGCCGCCTGGAGGGCACGCTCCAGGAGCGGCGTGGGGCCGGGCGCGGTGTCCGGGCCGAACCGGGCGCGGGCCCGGACGAGCCGGCCGAGGAGCCGCGCCCGGAGCGAGCGATCCGGGACCAGGGCCAGGTCGGGCCGGGGCGAGGCGAGAGCGCGCCCGGTGGCGAGCAGGCCGCCCTGGAACGGGACGGCCTCGTCCAGCCCCGGGAGAAGGCGCGCCACCGGCACCGCCTCGGGCGCGACGCAGGCGCGAAGGTGCGCCCGTGGCCACCGCGCGCGCAGCGCGCGGACGGCGGGCCCGAGCTCGTGGACGTCATCCGGCGGCGACGGGTGGACGATGACGATGCGCAGGACCTCCTCCCCTGCCCTCCGCCCGTCTCAGAGCGGCCGGGCCTCCTCGACGAGCATCACCGGGATGTCGTCCTCGATCCGGTAGGCGATCCGGCAGCGGAGGCACCGGATCTCCCGCTCCTCCTCGTGGATCTCCACGTCGCCCTTGCACTTCGGGCAGGCCAGGACCTCCTTCAGCTCCGGCGCGAGCGCCATGTCGTCCTCCAGCGGGTACGGGCTACGGGCTACAGACTACAGGCTCCGGGCCACGGGCCACAGCAGTGGCGTCGCCGCAGCCTGGAGCCCGGAGCCCGCCATCGACGTCATCCCCTCTTCCGCTCCAGCCTCTCGAGGAGCTCGGTGGTCGAGTGGTCCTTCGGGTCGCCGGCCACCGCGACCCGGCCCCCGTAGGCGCGGACCTCGTCCGCCTCGGGGATGGTCTCGGGCGTGTAGTCGGTCCCCTTCACGTGCACGTCCGGGTGCAGGGCGCGGATGACCGGCACCACGTCCTTCGAGCCGAAGAGGACCACGTGGTCCACGCAGGCCAGCGCCGCCAGGATCTCGGCCCGCTCCGCCTCCGGGACGACCGGCCGGCCGGGGCCCTTGTTGAGCCGCGCGGAGGCGTCGTCGTTCACCGCCACCACGAGCAGGTCGGCCTCGCGCCGCGCCCCCTGGAGGTAGCGAAGGTGGCCGACGTGGAAGAGATCGAAGATGCCGTTGGCGAGGGCGATGGTCCGGCCGGCGGCGGTGGCCTCCTCCCGGAGGCGCGGGAGGTCGGCGGGGAGCAGCACCTTCGGGAAGGGGGTCACGGCCGGAGCAGCTCCGCGGCGAGCTCCTCGCGCGTCACGGTGGCGGTGCCGGGCTTGCGGACCACCAGCGCACCGGCCACGTTCGCGAGCCGGGCCGCCTCGACCGGATCGCCGCCCGCCGCCAGGCCGGCCGTGAAGGTGGCCCCCACCGTGTCTCCCGCCCCGGTGACGTCGACGGCGTCCCGGCTTCCATGCGCCGGGACGTGCACCGGCGGAGCCCCGCGCCGGAACACGGACATGCCGTTGCGCCCGCGGGTCACGAGCAGCACCTCGCAGTCGAGTCGCCGCAGGAGGGTGCGGGCCGCCCGCTCGAATCCGCCCGGCTCCCCGAGCGAGATCCCCGAGGCCGCTTCCAGCTCCACCTCGTTCGGCTTCACCACGGTCAGCCCGGTGAACTCCCTCAGCCCGTACCGGGAATCGGCGCAGACCGGGATGCCTCCCCGCCGGACCCGCCGCAGCACGTCGACGGCCTCCGGCCCGAGCGTGCCCGAGCCGTAGTCGCTCGCCAGGACGGCGCCGGCGCGCCGGCCGAGCCGCTCCAGGTCCTGGAGGAGCCGCCGGGACTCCCGGTCCGGCAGCGGGCCGGCCGGGGCGCGGTCGAGCCGCAGCATCTGCTGGCGGCGGGTGGATCGCCCTCCGGCCAGGATCCGGGTCTTGGCCTCGGTGGCGCGGCCCCGCACGCGCCGCACCGCGCCCACGTCCACCCCGGCTCCCTCCAGCTCGTCGAGGAGCGCCGCCCCGAGCGCGTCGTCACCCACCACCCCCACCGCCCGGACCTTCACCCCCAGGGTGGCCAGGTTCACGGCGGCGTTGCCCGCCCCGCCGGCCTTCAGCTCGGAGGACTCGTACCGCACGATGAGGACCGGCGCCTCCCGGGAGATCCGCTCGGTCTCGCCGTACACGTACTCGTCGGCGACCAGGTCCCCCACCACCACCACCTCGGCACGGTCGAAGGCGGGCAGGAGGCGCGCGAGCGCGGACAGTTCCGGTTCCTTCGGCCGTCGCACGCGTCCTCCCTACCTCGCCCCCGCCGGGCGGTCAATTCGTCGCCGCCCCCGGGCCGCGCCGCTTCCACCGGCGGTGGAGCCAGTACCACCGCTCCGGGTGGGCCCTCACGAACCGCTCCAGCCGGTCGTTCAGGTCCTGCATGAAGGCGAGCGCGTCGCGCTCGCGGTCCCCCGTGTCGGGCGGGTCGAGCGGGCCCTCGATGACCACCCGGTGGCGCCCGTCCGGGAGCGGCACCGAGAGGGCGAAGACCGTGGCCGCGCCGGTGCGCCAGGCCAGGAACGCCGGGGTCGGGGAGGTGGCGCAGGGCACGCCGAAGAAGGTGGGGAAGATGGCGCTGCGCGAGGCCTCGCTCTGGTCGATGACGTACCCGAGCACGCGGCCCGAGCGCAGGGCGGCCACCGCCGCCTTCCAGGTCTGCCCGCGGCGGATGACCAGCTCCTCGACCCCCGACCGCTTGCGCGTCGCCGTCCAGAGCGCGTCGCCGCCCGTCCCGCCGCGCATGCCGCGGCTGATGGTGCTGATGGGGACGCCCCGGAGCGTGTGGGCGGCGGCCAGCACCTCGAAGTTCCCGAAGTGCGCGGTGGCCGCGATGATGCCCTTGCCGCGGGCGCGGGCCCTCTCGAAGTTCTCCCAGCCCTCGTAGACGAAGATCCGGTCCAGCTCCTCCTTCCCCAGATCGGGCACGCGCAGGAACTCGAAGATGGTCTCGCCGAGGTGGCGATAGGTGGCGCGCGCGATGGCCCTCCGCTCCCCCTCGGCCTTCTCGGGGAAGGCCAGGGCCAGGTTGGAGAGCACCACCCTCCGGCGGATCCGGAGCGTCCACAGGAACCAGCCGATCGCGGCGCCCAGCGCGACGAGCCACCGGCGGGGGATGCGGGAGAGGAGGCTCACCGGCGCCCTCCGGTCGGGGCCGAGATCGCGGCCGGCCCCGCGGCCGGCCGCGAGGCGCGCCGCGCGTCCCCCGCCGCGAGCGCCCGCTCCAGCGCCGCCGCGAGCCCGTCGGCCCCCGCCACGATCTCGGCCTCGATCCGGACCACGGCGATGCGCGGATCGGTGGCGCCGGCCGGGAGCCGCACCGCGTCCTTCTCGGTGGTGGCGACGGCGTCGCACCCCGCCCCGGCCGCCTCGCGAAGGGCCTCCTCCACCTCCGCGTCGGTGAAGCGGTGGTGGTCGGGGAAGGCCCGCTCGCGGGCCACCTCCGCGCCCAGCCCCTCGAGCGTGGCCCGGAAGGATCCGGGCCGGGCCAGGCCGGAGAGGGCCAGCACCCGCCGCCCCCGCAGCGCGTCCCGGCCGAGCGAGCGGGCGAGCGCCGCGTCGAGCACGTCGAGCACCCGGTGCCGCGACTCGACCGGGTCGCGGCCGGTCGCCTCGCGCGCCATGCGGCGGAGGCGGGCCAGGGCCCCCTCCCCGGCCCGGTCGGCGCCGGAGAGCCAGACGAGGCCGGCGCGACGGAGCGCCGAGGGCGGCTCGCGGTTCGGCCCCCGCGGCAGCAGGTGCCCGTTCCCGAAGGGGTTGGAGGCGTCGAGCACCACCACGTCGAGATCCCGGGCCAGGGCCCGGTGCTGGAAGCCGTCGTCGAGCACCAGGACGTCGGCGCCGAGCGCCTCGACCGCGGTGCGCGCCAGCGCGGCGCGCCGCGGCCCGCACAGGACCCGCACGCCCGGCAGGCGGCGGGCGGCCAGGACCGGCTCGTCGCCGCCCTCGGCGGCCGAGAGGAGCACCGAGCGCCCGTCGGCCACCACCCGCGGATCGCGGCGGAGGGCACCGTAGCCGCGCGACAGGATCGCCACGGCGCGCCCGCGGTCGAGGAGGCGGCCGGCGATGGCCAGGCCGGCCGGCGTCTTCCCGGCGCCGCCCACCGCCAGGTTCCCCACCGAGATCACCGGCGCGGCGGGGCGCTCCCCGGCCAGGACGCCTCGATCGAAGAGCGCCCCCCGGAGGGCCGCCCCGGCGCGGAAGAGCCCCTCGGCCAGGAGGAGCGGCGAGAGCAGGGCCCGCCGGGCGGGCGGCGGGGCGGGGTCCCACCAGAGGGCCTCGACGAGGCTCACGCCGCGGACCTCCCCCGCGGAAGCACCGAGAGCATGTGCTCGACGTTCCGGGCGCTGGCTCCGCGGATGGCGGTGACCGACTGGCGGGCGAGCGCGCCCAGCTCCGCGACCTGGGCCGGGCGAGAGAGCAGCTCGTCCGCGACGCGCACCAGCCGCTCGGGAGTGGCCACCTGGATGCCGCCGCGCCCCTGCAGCACCTGGACCGAGTCCTTGAAGCTCTCCATGTGCGGTCCGAAGAGCACCGGCTTCCCCTGCGCCGCCGGCTCGAGGACGTTCTGCCCTCCCCGCGGGGCGAAGCTCCCGCCCACGAAGACGACCGTGGCGAGGCGGTAAGCGACCGACAGCTCGCCGATGGTGTCGAGGACCGTCACCTGCGCCTGGCCGGCGGCCGCCCCGCCGCTGCGCGCGCGCGCCGTGAGCCCGCGGCGCGCGGCCAGCGAGAGGATGCGGCTGGACCGCTCCACGTAGCGCGGCGCCACCACCATCCGCAGGCCCGGGTGCCGGGCCAGGAGCTCCCGGTAGGCGTCGAGCAGCGCCTCCTCCTCGCCCTCGTGGGTGGACCCGGCCATGAAGACGGGGGCGTCGCGGGGGAGCCCCATCGCCTCGCGCAGGCCCTCCTCGAGCCCCGCGCCCGCGTCCAGCGCCAGCGCGTCGAACTTCGTGTTCCCGGTCACCCAGACCCGGTCCGGCGCCGCCCCGAGCGCGAGGGCCCGCTCGGCCTCCTCGTCCGACCGCATCAGGAACAGGTCGATGCGGCGGAGCGGGTTCCCGATGGCGCGGAAGAAGGCCCGGTAGCGCGGCAGCGCCTCCGGATCGAACCGCCCGTTGGTGAGCACGACGCGGACGCCGGCCCGGCGGGCGGCCCGGATCAGGTTGGGCCAGATCTCCGTGTACTCGAGGACGAGCAGGTCCGGCCGGAGCGCCGCCACGGCCCGCCGCGTGGCCCCGGGGAGGTCGTAGGGCGCGTGGCAGACCACGTCCGCCTCCGAGATCTTGCGGCGCGCCATCTCCAGGCCGCTGTTGGTGATGGTGGTGACGAGGAGGCAGCACCCCGGGCGGCGGCGCTTCAGCTCGCGCATCATCGGCTGGAGGGCGAGCAGGTCGCCCGCGCTCGCCCCGTGCATCCAGATGCGCGGGCTGCCCCGGCCCCGGTCGAAGGCGGCCCGGTAGAGACCGAGCCGCTGCGGCACGCCGTGGCGCAGCTTGGGGTGAAGGAGGAGCACCGGCAGGCCCAGCAGGAAGAGCAGGTAGCTCGCGATGGCGTACAGGAGGTGCACCGCGGATCAGTCCAGGTTCACCGGATTCGTGAGGATCCAGGTCCTTCCCCCCAGCAGGACCTCGGCGCGGTACAGGCCGGGACCGCAGCCGGCCGCGCCGCACGGGCCCGCGAGGTCCACCACGTTGCGTCCGTCCGCGAGGGCCGGCCGCACCTCGCCGGCCGTCGCGCCGTTCCGGGACAGGATCACGCGCGCGCCCTGCGAGCCGTGCACCACCCGCCGGGCGAAGAGCTCGAGGTCCGTGCCGAAGGCGGCGTCGAGCGAGAGCGCGACGCGCCCCGGTCCGGACCGCTCCAGCCGGACCCCCGACGCGTGGGCCACGCCGTCGAAGACGCAGGTGGCGCGGCCGTCCAGCAGCGCGCGGATCACCGCCGGACCGTCCTTCGCGGCGTCGCCGGAGAGCGCCAGGGGCAGGTGCATGCTGAAGGCCTCGAAGGCGGCATCGTAGCTCGGCAGGCCGTGCGCGTCGGCCGAGCAGAGGAGGACCCTGGCCGGGCGGCCGCCCCGGGCCGGCGCTCCCCGGAGGGCCTCGTCGAGGCGGTCCAGCTCGCGCCGCGGCTCGCCCACCAGGGTCAGGACGGCCTGCGGCGGATCCCAGGGCAGGCGGAGCAGCCCGACGGCGATGGTGCCCACGGCCCGGTCGGCCAGGGCCCGGTGCCAGGCGTGGTCGTTGGACACGACCTCCAGCCCGCGCCACGCCCCCGCCTCCCAGCCGGTGAAGGCCCGGCGCGGGTGGAAGGGATGGGCCACGACGGCCTCGCCGCCCAGGGCGGCGATGGCGCGCAGCGGGTCGCCCCGGCGCTCCTCCTCGGTGAGCGCGCGGGGCACGCCCAGCGCCACCACGTGGCCGAGCTCGGTCGAGACCTCGGTGGCCTGCACCACCAGCACGCCCTCCCGGTACCCCCCGTCGGCGGGGGTGAGGACGTTGTGGTCGGTCACCACCACGAACTGGAGGCCGGCCTCCCGGGCCGCCCGGGCCACCTCGTCGACGGTGCCGCGCCCGTCGCTGCGCGTGGTGTGCACGTGCCAGGCGCCGCGGATCTCGCCGGCCGGGAGCGAGATCCGGTCGGCCCGTCCGGTCCGGACCGCCCCGCCGTAGACCACCCAGGCGGCCGCGAGCAGCCCGAGGCTGTAGAGCACGATCCGCTTCACGCGCTACCCGACCTGCGCGCGCGTCTCGTCGCGCCGCTCGCCCTCGAAGATGCGGTGGAGCCGGGCGTACTCCCCCCCGCGCGCGAGGAGCTCCTCGTGCCGCCCGGCCTCGACCACGCGGCCGCCCGCCAGGACCACGATGCGGTCCGCGTGGCGGATGGTGGAGAGGCGGTGCGCGATGACGAGCGTGGTGCGGTGGCCCATCAGATCCTCGAGGGCGCGCTGCACCTCCCGCTCGCTCTCCGCGTCGAGGGCGCTGGTGGCCTCGTCGAGCACGAGGATGGGAGCGTCCTTGAGGAAGGCCCGGGCGATGGCGACCCGCTGGCGCTGGCCGCCCGAGAGCCGGACGCCCTTCTCGCCGACGAGCGTCTGGTACCCCTCCGGCAGGGCGTCGATGAACTCGTGGGCCTGGGCCATCCGGGCGGCGCGCTCCACCGCCTCCTGGGGCACGTCGGGCAGCCCGTAGGCGATGTTGGCGCGCACCGAGTCGTTGAAGAGGACCGTCTCCTGCGTGACGATGGCGATCTGGGCCCGCAGGCTGGCCAGGGTCACCTCGCGCACGTCCCTGCCGTCGATGGTGATCCGCCCCGCCGTCGCATCCCAGAACCGGGGGAGCAGGTTCGCCGCCGTGGTCTTCCCGCCCCCCGAGGCGCCCACCAGCGCCACCACCTCCCCCCGCGCGATGCGGAAGGAGACGTCGTCCAGGACCGGCGCGTCGCCGTAGGAGAAGGAGACCCCCTCGAACCGGATCTCGCTCCGGAAGGGCGGGAGGACCTCGGTCCCGGCGTCGGGCACCCCGGTGGTCGCGTCGAGCACCTCGAAGATCCGCTCCCCCGCGGCCGCGCCGTGGATGGCCATCTGCCCGACGCGCCCGAGCTGCTTCACGGGCTGGTAGAGCAGCATCACCGCGGCGATGAAGGAGAGGAAGTGCGACGGCTGGACCTCGCCGGAGAGGATGAGGCGCCCGGCCGCCCAGATGGCCCCGGCGATTCCGGCCGCCGCCAGCACCTCCATCAGGGGCGAGGAGAGGGAGCGGAACCGCAGGGACCGCCGCATGAACTTGAGCCACCCCGCGTTGGCCGCGGCCAGCCTCCCCGACTCCCAGCGCTCCATCCCGTAGGCCTGCACCACGCGGATGCCGCCCAAGGCCTCCTGCACGATCTCGGCGATCCGGCCGAGCGACTGCTGCGACTTGGTGGTGACCTGCTTGAGCCGCCGGGCCAGGCGCACCGCCGGCAGGAGCGCCAGGGGGACCACCCCGAAGGCGACGAGCGACATCCTCCAGTCGAGGACGAAGCAGCTCGCCAGCATGACGATCACCGTGAGGCCGTCCCGGACGTAGCTCGCCACGGCGTAGGTGAGCGCGTTCTCCACGGCCGCCACGTCCGAGGAGAGCCGGCTCAGGAGATCGCCGGAGTGCCGCTTCGCGAAGAAGCTCGGCGAGAGCCCGAGCAGGTGGTCGAAGAACGCCTTCCGGATGTCGGCCACCACCCGGAGCGAGATGGTCCCCATCATGTAGGACTGCCCGAAGAAGGCGAGCCCCTTCACGAGCGAGACCCCGAAGACGAGCAGGGGCAGGACGACGAGGAACCGCGCCCGGTCCACGCCCCCGAGCCAGGCGGTGGGATCGACCGACCCGGGCAGGAACTTCCCCAGGCTCGCCACCGCGCTCACCTCCCCGGTGAACAGGAACGAGAGCACCGGGCCGAGCAGCTGCGCGTAGGCCGCCGTGGTGGCGGCGAGCAGCGCCATGCAGGAGAGCGCCGCGAGGAACCGCCACCGGTAGGGCGCGGCGAAGCGGAGGAGCCGGAGGTAGGTGCGCAAGCCTGCGCCATCCTATGCCAGAACCGGGCCTCCCGGGCAGTTGGACGCGCCCGGGCGCCGCCCGCCTGACCGGCTCCGCCCCCCTCCGCGACGGCTACTTCTCCTCCTCGATCCCCTTCACCTTCCCCTCGGCGCGCCGCTTCTCGATGATCTTCTGCGCGATGTGGGGCGGCACCGGCTCGTAGTGGGACGGCGCCATGGTGAAGTAGCCCACGCCCTGGGTGAGGGAGCGGAGGTCGGCGTCGTACGTCATCGCCTCGGCGTGCGGGCAGACGGCCTTGACGATCACGCCGCGGGCGGCCGGCTCCATCCCCTGCACCTTGGCGCGGCGGCTGTTCAGGTCGCCCATCACGGCGCCCACGTACTCCTCCGGCACCCGGACCTCGAGCGACATGATGGGCTCGAGCAGGATGGGCCGGGCCTCCGCCATCGCCTTCTTGAAGGCCATCGAGCCCGCCACCTGGAACGCCATGTCGGACGAGTCGACGTCGTGGTAGGTGCCGAAGACCAGCTTCGCCCGGAAGTCCACCACCTGGTAGCCGGCCAGGGGGCCAGCCCCGAGCGCGCCGCGGATGCCCTTCTCGACCGACGGGATGAACTGGCGCGGGATGGCGCCGCCCACGATGGCGTCCTCGAACTCGAAACCGGTCCCGCGGGGCAGGGGCGCCAGCTCCACGTGGGCGTCGCCGTACTGGCCGTGCCCGCCCGTCTGCCGCTTGAACTTGCCCTGCGCCTTGGCCGGCGCGGTGATGGTCTCGAGGTAGGCCGGCGAGGGGAGGTTCAGGGTGAGCTCGACGCCGTGCTTGCGCTTGGCGCGCTCGACGGCCACCTCGATGTGCGCCTGGCCCATGCCCTGGAGCAGCATCTCGCCGGTGTCGGGCGAGCGGGCCAGCTCGAGCGAGGGGTCCTCCTCGATCAGCCGGTGCAACGCGACGGCGGCCTTCTCGTCGCCTCCCTTGGCGTGCACCGCGTACGACACCGGCCGGGTGTGCTGCGCGAAGGGCTTGAGGGTGAACGGGGCCGCGGCGTCCGAGAGCGAGTCGCCCGTCCGCGCGTCCT
>DATIUR010000024.1:0-7116 GCA_035466675.1 Anaeromyxobacteraceae bacterium
GCCGGCCTCCGTACCGCGGCGCCGCGACGCGCGCGCCGGCGGGGTCCGCCCTCAGTGCGGAGGCCGCACCTGGCCGGCGCCCGGCTCGAAGTAGAGGAAGCGCACGCCCATGCCGCGGAGCGCGAGCGGCCCGCGCTCCAGATTCGGCGTGCGCCCGAGCAGGTGGCAGACGTAGCGCACCTCGCCCACCGCGGTGAGCTCGCCGCCCTCGGAGGCGAACGTGATGCGGACCTGCGTTCCGAGCGGCTGGGGGGCGCGCGTCTCGACGAACATGCCCCCCTGCGAGATGTTGCGCGCCACGCCGAGCCCGCCGCCCCGCTCGCCCTCGAGGTAGACGGGGAACACCTTGTCGAGCCGGGGCTCGCAGCGCCGTTCCACGCCCTCGGGCCCTCTCTCGCCGCCGCGCGACCGCGCCCGTGACCAGAGCATCGGATTTCCTCCCGGAGAGCCAAGAGGCTAGGCGGGTGGGTGGATGTAGTCAAACTTACGCCTCCCGGAGAGCCGGTGGGAAACCCCCTCACCGCTCCCTTCCCGCACGTCACCCTGGGTAACGCGCGCATCGGCGCGGGTTCGAGGTCACCCGCGGACGAGGCTCGCCGTGCACGCTACACTGGCCACCGTCCTCCGCGGCGTCCGCCGCCATCCCCTCGAAGGAGACGTTCCCCCATGCGCCTGCTCCCCGCTCTCGCCATGCTCGCCCTGCTCGCAGCCTCTCCTGCGCTGGGGGACGGCCGCTTCGAGGCCCTGCGCGAGCGCGCCGAGCGGCTCGACAGCCTGGAGGCCTTCCTCTCGCGCTACGTCGGCGCCTGCAACGACCCCTACGAGCGCCGCACCTGCCTCGAGAACGTCGCCGCCGCCCGGCGAGCGCTGGCCGGGAAGACGTTCGCGGTCCGGGTGAACGACGCCACCTCGCTGGTTCGCGTCGAGCTGCGGGGCGACGGCTTCCTCCTCCTGGTCACGCCCTTCGTGGACGGCGGCGGGCTCGCCCTCACCCACGGGCAGCCCCGCAGCCAGGACGCGGCCGGCCACCCGCTCATCTCCTTCATCCCCATCCGCGGGTCGCTCCCTCCCGGGACGATGGAGATGGACTTCCAGAGCCCGTTCCGCAGCGGGATGGTGGAGATGGAGATCGTCTTCCGGCCCGAGGGGACCTGGAAGATGAAGCGCAAGGGGGAGGCCGGCTACTTCGAGGGCGTGGCGGCCCGGTTCCTGGGCGTCCGCCTCATCGACGCCCGGACGGGCGGGGAGATCGCCGCCAGGGTGCTCTGACGCCCTGGAATCGGGCTCCGGGCTTCAGGCTCCGGGCTTCCGGCGGACGCTTCTCCCTTAGCCCGAAGCCCGTCGCCCGTGGCCTGGGGGGTAGCCCGAAGCCCGTCGCCCGCCGCCCCGAAGGTCACTTCTCGCCGCCGATCGGCACCGCCAGGAAGAAGGCCGTGTCCCCGCGCCGGATGCGCAGGAGCGCGGTGTCGCCCTCCTTCAGCTTCGCGACCATCTCGCCGATCTGCTCGGGCTTCCCCACCGGCTTGCGGTTCACCGAGAGGATCACGTCGCCGCGGCGCACGCCCGCCGTCTCGGCCGGGCCGCCGGCCGCAACGTCCGACACGTGCACGCCCTGCTCCGGCCCGAGATCGAGCTCGCGCGCCGCCTCCGGGTCGAGCGGCGCCACGGTGACGCCGAGCTTCGGGCTCTTGTCGGACTTCTCCGGCTTCGCCTCGGGCTCGCTCCGGGCGAGCTGCTCCTCGTCCGGGCGCTTGCCCACCGCGAAGCGCAGGTCCTTCTTCTTGCCCTCGCGCAGCACCGTGAGCGTGACGGCCTGGCCAGGGGAGACCAGCGCGACCGCCCGGGTCAGGTCGGAGGCCGACTCGATCGACCTGCCGTCCAGCGCCACCACCACGTCGCCCACCTCGACGCCACCCTTGGCGGCGGCTTCCTTGGGCGCGAGCTGCTGGACCAGCGCACCCTTCGTGTCCCTGGCCAGGCCGAACCCGGCGGCCAGCCCCTCGTCGAGATCGACGATGGAGACGCCCAGGTAGCCGCGCACCACCTTCCCCTTCTCGCGGAGCTGCGGCAGGAGCTGCTTGGCCAGGTTGATGGGGACGGCGAAGCCGATCCCCTGCCCGATCTGGGGCGAGACGATGGCGGTGTTGATCCCCACCACCTCGCCGCGCAGGTTGAAGAGCGGCCCGCCGGAGTTGCCGGGGTTGATGGCCGCATCGGTCTGGATGAAGTCGTCGTAGGTTCCCCGCCCGCCGCCCGGGCCGATGCGGGAGCGGTTCTTGGCCGAGACGATGCCCAGGGTGGCGGTCTCGTCGAGGCCGAAGGGGCTTCCCATGGCCAGGACGAAGTCCCCCTGCCGCAGCGCGTCCGAGTCGCCGAGCACGATGGGGGCGAGGCCCTTGGGCGGGTTCTGGAGCTGGATGAGGGCCACGTCGGTGGCCGGATCGCGCCCCACCACCTTGGCCTTGAACTCGCGCTCGTCGTGGAGGCGGACCTTGATGTCCGTCGCGTTCTCGACCACGTGGTTGTTGGTGAGGACGTACCCCTCGGCATTCAGGATGAAGCCGGAGCCCAGCCCCTGGCCGCGGAACTCGCGCGGCATCTCCGGCATGGGCCGGCCGAAGAAGCGCTCGAAGAACTCCTCGAACCGCTCGTCGCCGCCGGGCCCGCGCCGGCCGTGGGGGTTCTGCTGCACGGTGGTGGTGGAGATGTTCACCACGCTCGCCCGCAGGCGCTCGATGAGCGGGGCGAGCGAGGCCTGCGCCGGGACGGCCACGTCGGGGGCGGGCGAGGTCGCCGACGCCTCCACGAAGAGCGGAGTGGCCGAGCCCTTCGCCGATCCCTTCGCCGCGCCCTCCTCCGGTCCGGCCTGGGCGGTCCCGCTCGCGCCGCAGGCCATGGCGACGGCGATGGACGCGAGCACTCCGATGAGGGCGGTCGTGATTCGTCGCATGGGGTCTCCGTGATCCTCGAGGGTCCGCGACGCCAAGACGCCGCGGGACGCGCGTTTATTCCCGCCGGGCCGCCCGCGGGGCTCCGGCCGGGCTCAGGCGCGGGCGATGCGCCCCACCCGGACGCGGGCCGGCCGCAGGATCCGGTCGCCGATCCGCCACCCGGCGCGCACCTCCTGCACCACCTGCTCGTCCTGGGCCTCGTCCGAGATGGCCACCGTGTCCACCGCCTCGGCCACCCGGGGGTCGAACCGCTCGCCCAGGACCGGGATGCGCTCGGCCCCCAGGTCGGCGATGCGGCGGTGCAGCGCCGCGAGCGACAGCCTCACGCCGTCGGCCAGGGTCCGCAGCCCGTCGCCCTGCGCCTCGCCGGCGCCCGACACCGCGGCCAGGGCGCGCTCGAGGTCGTCGGCCGCCTCCAGGAGCGCCTGCGCGAGCCGCGCGCGCTCCGAGTCGAGGACGCGCGCCTGCTCCCGCTCGAGGCGGGCCCGGAAGGACCGGTTGTCCTCGAGCAGCGACGCGTAGGCGCGCGACAGCTCGTCGATGCGCGCCGCCTGCTCGGCGATCCGCTCGTCGCGCTCGTCGGGCCGGATCGGGGCCGCCTCCGCCTCCGGCGCGGCCTGCTCCGCCGCGGCCGGATCCCCCGGCGCCTCCCCGGCGTCGACCCGGATCCGACGCCGGTCCGTCACCTTCACCTTGGGCTCTCCGCCCTCCCCGCGGCGTTCCTCCGACATGCGTCTCCTCCGGAGGCGAACCTAAGCACCGGCCCCCGGCTGTCAATCCGGAAATCGTACCTGATGTCGCTGGATTCGCCCGGCCCCCTGCCGCCCGCGCTAGAGGCCGAGGAGCTTGGCGATGCTCCGCTCGTCCGCGGGCGGGAACTCGTACCGGTCGAGCTCGTCCGGGCGCACCCACTCGTGGGCGTGCACGCGGACGTTCCGGACGGGGCCCGCCCGCAGGCGGCACCGGTAGACGCAGAAGTCGATGTCGTACGCCTCGTAGGCGTGCTCGACGTGCACCACCCGCTCGCCCACGTCGACCTCGATGGCCATCTCCTCCCGGAGCTCGCGGGCCAGGGCCGCCTCGTCGGTCTCGCCCGCCTCGACCCGCCCCCCCGGGAACTCCCAGAGCAGGGGCAGCGTGGCGGTGGGCGAGCGCTGGGTGATGAGGTAACGGCCGTCCTGCTCGATCATCGCCCCGACGACGCGGATCTTCCGGCGCATGGCGGGGGGGATTGTAGAATCGACCGGAGATGGCGTCCATCCGCTTCCTCGGCGCGGCGGGAACCGTCACCGGGTCCCGGTTCCTGGTGGAGTCGGGCGAGTCGCGCGTGCTGGTGGACGCCGGCCTGTTCCAGGGGATGAAGGAGCTGCGCCTGCGGAACCGCGCTCCCTGGCCCATCGACCCCCGCTCCATCGACGCGCTGATCCTGACCCACGCGCACATCGACCACAGCGGGGCCCTCCCCCTGCTCTTCCGCCAGGGCTTCGCCGGCGCCGCCCACTGCACGCCCGCCACCCGCGACCTGTGCGGGCTCCTCCTCCCCGACTCCGGCCGGCTCCAGGAGGAGGAGGCGCGCTACGCGAACCGGCGGGGCTACTCCAGGCACGCCCCGAACGCCCTGCCCCTCTACTCCGAGGAGGACGCCCTGGCCGCGCTCCCGGCGCTCTCGCCGGCCGCCTACCGCCGGCGGGTCGAGGTCGCGCCCGGGATCGCCGCGACCTTCCACCGGGCTGGACACATCCTGGGCAGCGCCCTGGTGGCCATGGAGATCGCCGGGCCTCCGCGGCTGCGCATCCTGTTCTCGGGCGACCTGGGCCGCTACGGAGCGCCCATCCTGCCCGACCCGGACCCGGCCCCGGCCGCGGACGTGCTGGTGGTGGAGAGCACGTACGGCGGCAAGCGCCACGCCGCCGCGTCGCCCGCCGACGCGCTCCGGGACGAGGTGCGGGGCGCGGTGGCCCGCGGCGGCGCCCTGGTGGTCCCCGCCTTCGCCATCGGGCGCACCCAGGAGGTGCTCTTCACCCTGCGCGATCTCGAGTCGCGCGGCGAGATCCCGGTCCTCCCCGTCTTCGTGGACTCGCCCATGGCGCTGGACGCGACCCCCATCTACCTGGCGCACCGGACCGACCACGACGACGAGATGGCGCGCCTGTTCGCCAGCGGGGTGGAGCCGCTTCGCCCCGCCCGGCTCGCCTTCGCCCGGACCCCGGCGCAGTCGAAGGCCGTGAACGACGTCCGGGGTCCCTGCGTGATCCTCTCCGCCTCCGGGATGGCCACCGGGGGCCGGGTGCTGCACCACCTGAAGCACCGGCTGCCCGATCCGCGCACCACCGTCCTCCTGGTGGGGTTCCAGGCCGCCGGGACGCGGGGCTGGTCGCTCCAGAACGGCGCGGCCACCCTCCGCATCCACGGGGAGGACGTGCCGGTGAAGGCCCGCGTCGCCTCCATCGCCGGCTTCTCCGCCCATGCCGACGAGGAGGAGATCCGGCGCTGGCTGGGGACCTTCCCGGACCCGCCGCGCCGGACGTTCCTCGTGCACGGGGAGCCGCCCGCCCTGGCCGCGGCGCGGGAGCGCCTCGAGGCCTGGGGCTGGCCGGCCCACGTCCCGGCCCACCTCGAGCGGGTGGAGATCCCGTGAACGCTCCGCGGACGGCCCTGGTGCTCTCCGGCGGCGGCGCCCGCGGCGCCTACGAGGCGGGCGTGGTGCGCTACCTGCGCGAGGACCTGGCCCGCGAGATGGGGGCGCAGCCGCGCTTCCAGATCCTCTCCGGGACCAGCATCGGCGCGGTGAACGCCGCGTTCCTCGCCTCCACCGCCCACGTCCCGGAGGAGCAGGCGGCCCGCCTGGCCGAGGTCTGGCTCTCGCTCCGGCTCGAGGAGGTCTTCCACTGGAGCGCGCTCGCCCTGGGGCGGTTGCCGGGCTACCTCTACCGCCGCATCAAGGCGGTCCGGTTCCGCACCTGGCGGCTCGCCGACCTGGTCTGGCCGGAGGCCCTGGCCAGCACGGTGCGGCAGCGGATCCTGTGGTCGCGCCTGCCGCGCAACTTCGAGGACGGGCACCTCGAGGCGCTCACCGTCACCGCCACCGACCTCGGCACCGGCCGCGCCGTCACCTTCGTCGAGACCGAGGGGGAGCTGCCGTCCTGGGGGCGCGACCCGCTGAGCGAGGTCCGCCGGGTCTCGATCCGCCCCGATCACGTGCTCGCCTCCGGCGCCATCCCCCTGCTCTTCCGGCCGGTCCGGATCGACGGATCCTGGTTCGTGGACGGAAGCGTCCGCCAGACCACGCCCCTCTCCCCGGCCATCCGGCTCGGCGCCGACCGGGTGCTCGTGATCGCCCTGCGCAACCGGAGCGCCGCGCCCTCCCCCGGACGCCCGCTGCCGCGCCGCGAGCCCACCACCGCGGCGCAGCTCGGGCGGCTGCTCTCCGCGCTCATGGTGGACCGGGCCGACGCCGACCTCGACCGGCTGCGGCGCCTGAACGAGGTCCTGGACGACGGGGAGCGGGCCTTCGGCCCGGACTTCGCGGAGCGGATCGCCGCCATCTCGACCGTCCACGGCGCCCCCATCCGGCGCGTGCGGGACCTCGTCATCCGGCCGTCGGTGGACCCGTCGATCGTGGCGCGGGAGCACGCCCGGCAGCGCGTGAAGACGCTTCGGCGCGGCACGCTGGCGGCCCGGCTCCTGGCCCGCGCGGCCGCCGACGAGGGGGCGAGCGCCGACGGGTTCGCCGATCTCGCCAGCCTCCTCCTCTTCGACCGGGAGTACGCGGGGGAGCTGCTCGCCCTCGGGCGCGCCGACGCCGAGCGGCAGCGCGACGCCCTCCTCGCCTTCTTCGCGCCGGAGAAGGCGCGGGGCGCATGAGGCTCCCCTCCCCGCTGCTCCTCGACGGCGCCATGGGGACGGCCCTCATCGCGCGCGGGCTCCCCCCGGGAGCCTTCCCCGAGGAATGGGCGCTCGAGCGGCCCGAGGAGGTCGCCGCCGTGCACGCGGCCCACGCCGCCGCCGGGGCGGGCCTCGTCCTCACGTGCACCTTCAACGCCGCCGCGCCCCGCCTCGAGGCCCGGCTCGATCCCGCGCGCATCGAGGCCGCCTGCGCCGCCGCCGTGCGGCTCGCCCGCGGCGCGGCGCCCGGGGCGCTGGTGGCGGGCGCCCTGGGCCCGAC
>DATIUR010000025.1:0-2389 GCA_035466675.1 Anaeromyxobacteraceae bacterium
CCCGTCGTCACGTTCCACGCCGCGGGCGCGCGGATGTCGTTCCCGGGCCATTGGTTCTGGCCGGTGTTGTGAAGCGCCCACTGTTCCGGGAAGCGAGGGTCGTCGGGGATCGCGCGCGCCGAGATCAGGTAGTTGGGTTCCGCGTACTCGACCTCGGGACGGGCGGCGAACGCCTGGATCCCCCTCGCGGCCGGCATCCCCGGCGGAAGCGCGACGTGCTGGAGCCCAGGCCTGCTCCTGAACTCCCGCAGGACCCGGGTACCCAACGCGCGGTGGACGGCCGCCTGCGATCCGCTCGATACCGTCCCCCGGAACCTGACGAGGAGATCTCCCTTCGAGTGGCTCGCTCGGTCGCGGTCGCCGCGCAATGCGACGCCCTCGGCCGTTCGTTCGCCCGTGACGTCGGCGAACGAATCCCCCTCCGATCGTGTCGTGCGCGGGGCGAGGTCGCACCCTGCGAACAGCATGAGTGCAGCGGCCAGAATCGCCGCGGGCAGGCGCGACTCACCGTGCGTCATGACTCCCCCTCTCGTGGCTGCCAGACGTTCCGGCCGCATCACAAGAGTAGAAGTCTGGCTCCCGCCCGCGATTGACGCTCGTCAAACCGGCAAGGGGCAGGAGCCAGGGGCCCGGGGTGTAGGACGTTCCACTTGCATCGCGACGGCACCCGCGGGGCTCGTCTTCACCCTGGGCGAGCGGGAAATGGCCCGTGCGAGGGCGTGAGGGGCAGGCCGGGGCGCGGGCGTGAGCGGGGGCCGAGGCGCGGCCGCGGCGCGGATCCTTCACCGCGCCACGGCCGGAAGCGTCACGTGGAAGACGCTCCCCCGGCCCGGCTCGCTCTCGGCGGCGATCCGCCCGCCGTGGGCCTCGACCAGGAGCCGCGTGATGTAGAGCCCCAGCCCGAGCCCCTCCTGCTGCGTCGCGGAGGGGGCCCGGTAGAACCGCTCGAACAGGCGGGGCAGCTCGTCCGCGGCGATCCCCACGCCACGGTCCCGCACGCTGATGCGGATCCCGCCGTCGCGCTCCTCGGCCGCGAGGAGCACCTCCGCGTCGGGGGGGGAGTACTTGAGGGCGTTCGTGACGAGGTTCACCAGGATCCGCTCGAGGCGGGGCGGGTCGGCCAGCAGGCGCGGCAGCGCCTCGGGAAGCTCGAGCCGAAGGCGCTCCATCGCCAGTGCCCCGCGCAACCGCTCGCGCAGCTCCCGCGCGAACGCCGCCAGGTCCAGCGGGCGCGGCTCGATCCGCACGTTCCCCGCCTCGAGCCGCACCACGTCCACCAGGTCGTCGATCATGGCGGACATGCGGGCGGCGCTGGTGCGGATGGTCCCGGCCCTTCGCACCACCGTCTGGCGCTCCTCCGGCCGGCGCTCGAGCATCTGGGCCTGCGCCGCCACCACCGTGAGCGGCGTGCGGAGGTCGTGCGAGATGGTGCGCAGCATGTCCTCGCGCTGCTCGCGGGCCGCCTGGACCTCCTCCTGGGCGCGCTTCTGGTCGTCGATGTCGGTCGAGGTCCCGAACCACTTCACCACCTGGCCGTCGCTCGACCGCAGCGGGGCGGCGCGGGTGAGGTGCCAGCGGTAGACGCCGTCGGCACGCCGGAGGCGGTGCTCGATCTCGTACGGCTCTGCCGAGGCCACCGAGGCGGCCCACCGCTCCGCCGCCCGCGGCGCGTCGTCCGGGTGGACCGCGCCGAGCCAGCCCGGTCCCCGGCCCGCGTCGGCCCCGAGCCCCGTGTACTCGGCGAAGTGGCGGTTGAACCAGTTGGCCTGGCCCTGGGCGTCGGTGGTCCAGACGATCTGCGGGATCGCCTCGGCCAGCTGCTCGGCGGCGCGGGCGGTGCGCTCCACCTCGAGCAGCCTCTCCCGCCCGGCGCGCAGCTCCTCCCCGCGGGCGCGCGCCAGCACCGCGCCGGTCCGGTCGATGGCGTGCACCGCCACCGGGGCCGGCTCGCCCGGACGGGCCGGCAGCGGGTGGAAGAGGAAGGTGAACCAGGCCGCCTCGGTCGCGCCGTTCCTGGCGACGTCGAGGCGCCACTCCATCGCCTCGAGGGGGTGCCCGGTGTCGCGGGCCTGCTGGAGGGCCGGAACGACCCGGGAGGCGATCTCGGGCCAGACCCGGGCCACGGGGCGGCCCAGCATGGCGCGGGACGGAGCCATGGCCTGGAACGAGGCGTTCACGTAGGTGCAGACGAAGTCCGGCCCTTCGAGCAGCGCCACGCCCGCCGGCCCGGTGTCGAGCAGCATGCGCGCGATCCACGGGATCGAGCGGTCGGTGTCGTCGTGATGCGCCATGCTCCGCAACGGCCCGACGGGTCCGTTCCTCCGGGATGAGCGAGCCTACCACGCGGAGCGTGTCCCGCCCTGCGGCGCCGGGCCGCGGCGAGCGGCCC
>DATIUR010000026.1:0-7085 GCA_035466675.1 Anaeromyxobacteraceae bacterium
CCCGCGGCGCCGGCCGCCCGCACGGCCAGGAGCCTCTCCGCGAGCGGCTCCAGCACGGCCCGCCGGTCCCCGGCCTCGGCGAGCAGCCCCGGGGCGAGCCGCTCGAACGTCGTCACCGACGGGCCGAGGAGCACCCCGCCCTGCGCGTCGCACAGGCGGCGCGCCGCACGCAGCGCCGAGAGCGGCGTGGGCACGAGAGCGAGGAGGCGCACGCCCCGGAGGGTACGGGGCCAATCTGACGCTGGCGCGCGCCGGCTCGTGATCGCCTCGCCGCCGCGGCGCCCGGCGCGGTACAAGGCCGGGCATGCGCGGTTCCGCCGCCTGGCTGTTCGCCGCCTGCGTGTCCATCTGGGGCACGACCTGGCTCGCCATCACGTTCCAGCTCGGGCGCGTGCCTCCCGAGGCGAGCGTGGGCTGGCGGTTCGCGCTGGCCTCGGCCGTCGTCTTCGGCCTCTGCCTCGCCACGGGTCGGACGCTCCGCTTCCCCCTCCGCGTCCACGCGCTGCTCGCGCTGCTCGGGCTCTCCATGTTCTGCCTGAGCTACCTCTTCGTCTACCACGCGGAGACGATCCTGGTGTCGGGGCTCGTCGCGGTCGGGTACTCGGCGAGCCCGCTCGTGAACCTGGCCGTCTCCCGGATCGCGCTCGGCGTGCCCGCCAGCGGGCGCCTGGCGGCCGGCGGGCTGCTCGGGATGGCGGGCGTCGCGCTCGTCTTCTGGCCGGAGCTGGCCCGCTTCCCGGCCGACGGGCCGGCCCTCGCCGGCGTCGCGCTCACGGCGGGGGCGGTGGTGGCCTCCTCGGTGGGCAACGTCTTCGCCACCCTCGTCGAGCGCCGTGGGCTCGACGTCTGGCAGCGGATGGCCTGGGGAATGGGCTACGGAGCGGCGGGGTGCCTCGCGGCCGCGGGCCTGCGGGGCGAGCGGCTCGACTTCGAGTGGACGGCGGCCTACGTCGGCTCGCTCGCGTACCTGGCCGTCCTCGGGTCCGTGGCCGCCTTCGCCGCCTACCTCACGCTGCTCCAGCGGGCGGGCGCGGCGCGGGTGGGCTACGTGGGGGTGATGGTCCCCATCGTGGCCCTGGCGGTCTCGGGCGTCTTCGAGGGGTTCCGCTGGGGACCGCTCACGGTCGCCGGGATCGCCGTGGCGGTGGCCGGGAACGTCCTCGTGCTCCGGCGGGCGGAGCCGTCTCCGGCCGGAGGACCTCGCCCTCCGCCGACCGGAGCGGACCGGTGATCCCCGCGTGGACGCGGCCGGCCCGAGGTGCTTTCCTCCGGGCATGCCCCGGACCGACCTCCGCCGCGCGGCGCTCGCCGCCGCCCTCCCGCTCGCCCTCGTCCTCCCGCTCGCCGCCGCCTCCCCGGCCCGCGCCGCGCCGGAGGCGGCAGCCGCGCCCTGCGCGGATGTCGCCTGCCTGGAGCGCCGGATCGCCTCGCTCGAGGGGAAGCTCGAGGCGCAGCGGCTCGTGCACGACGAGATCCTGAAGGGGATCGACGACGTCCTCTGGTTCGATCGCGTCGGCGACGTGGCCTCGGTGGACAAGGTCTACCTGGTCGGCCCGCCCGACCCGAACGCCGAGGAGACCTACGGGATCGCGAACGCGCGCCATCCCTTCAAGTTCTGGTCCTACGTCTTCGTGCCGCGGAAGCTCGGGCGCGAGAAGGCCCCGCTGGTGGTGCTGCCGCACGGCGGCGTCCACGCCGACTTCACCACGTACCACACCCACATCGTCCGCGAGCTGGTGGAGCAGGGGTACGTGGTGGTGGCGCCCGAGTACCGCGGGTCCACCGGCTACGGGAAGGCGTACGAGCAGGCGATCGACTACGGCGGGCTCGAGGTCCTGGACGCCGTGGCCGCGCGGGACTGGGCGGTCGAGAGCCTCCCGCAGGTGGACGGCCGGCGCGTCGCCATCGTGGGGTGGAGCCACGGCGGCCTCATCGCCCTGATGGCCGCCTTCGACCATCCCGACAAGTTCCAGGCCTGCTTCGCCGGCGTGCCGGTCTCGGACCTGGTGATGCGCATGGGCTATCTCACCGACGACTACCGGGCGCTCTTCTCCGCGAAGCACCACGTCGGCAAGACCGCGAACGAGGCGGTGGACGAGTACCGGCGGCGCTCGCCCGCCTGGAACGCCGCGAAGCTGCGGACGCCCCTGCTCGTCCACGCCACCACCAACGACCGGGACGTCAACGTCATCGAGGTGCAGGCGCTCGTGGCGCAGCTCCAGGCGGCGGGGAAGAAGTTCCGCCACCGGATCTGGGAGGACGCGCCGGGCGGGCACAGCTTCGACCGGATCGACACGAAGCTCGCCCGCGAGGCGCGGGCGGAGATCTGGTCGTTCCTGGCCGAGCATCTGAAGAGGTGATCGCGCGCATCGGGCCGGGTGGCTCGCGGCGTCATGGCCCCATCCACCGGCGCCGACGGCCGTCAGGGGGTGCAGACCTCGCCGGTGAAGTCCCCCATCACCGCGCCGGTGCCGAGGTCCATGGCGCCGCGCAGCTGCAGCCAGCCGCTCGCACCCTCGGCACCGCCGGCCCCTCCGGTGAGGGTGAGGAGGGCCACCATCCGGCTCGTGCCGAACGGGTTCAGGTCCACGATGCCGTTGTCCACCGCGAGCAGGGTGCCTCCCTGCTTTGGGGAGATGACGCTCCGCCCCGCGTAGGCCGTCACGCCCGGCGTGGCGGGGTCGCCGGGCGCCGCGGCCGTCATCGTGAAGGCGTAGGAGCCCTGGATCCCGCCGATGAGCTCGCCCGCCGTGCAGAATCCGACGGGTGAGGTGCACCCGTCCGGCGCCGGCATCGAGCTGAAGAAGCCGTTCACGGGCCTGCACGAGCCGGCGCGCACGCCGGGCGTGGCAAGGAAGAGAGCGCAGATCGTGAGGAAGAGCAGCCTTGCGACCATGGGTAGCCTCCTCCGGGGACGGGCGGCCCCGTGCCTCTCGGACGGCGCTCACCCCCGGTCGTGACGAGCACCGTGTGGGCCGTACGGCGCGCAGGCGGCGATCAGGACCCTTCGCCGCCGCGCGCGAAGAAGCGGGGCAGGCGCGCCGCCCGCCGCCGGTACCCGAGGTCGGCGAGCGTTCCCGCCGCGAGCGCGGCCCCCCCGAAGACGCCCAGGAACAGGGTCGGCACGGCCGGGCCGCCTCCGGCCTCGCTCGCCGCGCCGAACCGGGCCGCGTAGCCGGGCACCAGCTCGAGCAGCACGAAGAGGTAGAGGAGGTAGATCCCCAGGCCCGCCCACGTCCACGCGCCGAAGCGGGCCGCAGGCGCGCCCGCTCGCCTGCGAAAGAGCACGGCCAGCAGGACGACGTAGGGCAAGCCGACGGCGGCGAGGAAGCCTGCGTCGAGCATCCCGCGCCAGGCGAGCACGCCCGCCAGGATGGGCAGCCACAGGGCCGCGCCGACGGTGCCGCCCCAGAGGTTGACCCGGCTCGCCCCGTGGCGCCGCACGTACGGGTCGAGGTCGGCGAAGCGGAAGCGGCGCGCAGCCTGCACGTTCCGCATCCACATGCCGCAGTGGCCGCAGGCGAAGTCGCCCCCCTCCGGGAAGGTGGCGGGCAACTCCAGCGTGCGGCCGCAGGCGTGGCAGTCGATGGCGAGCATCCGCCTCGCGATCATCGTCTCGATCGAGCGCGAATCCTCGCAGGAACTCGGGACCCCCGGAAGCGTGGGCTCGAACGGGCCGGGGTCCCAAGAGGGTATTGACCCTCCGTGGTGAGCGATCCTGCTTGGGCTCACCCCGCTCGGGACGACAGTCGGGGTGCGACAAGAGAGCACACTCCCCGCTTCTCCGGGAGTGTGTGTCCCGGATCGCATGCCCGAAAGGGGAAGGGAGATCCACATGACCCGACGTCTCCTCCTGTGGGGTGGCCTCTCCGCGGCGGCCATCCTCGTCCTGTCGGCCACCGTGCCGATGCTGGTCGGCGCCAGGACCACGGATCACGGCCCTCGCTTCCGCGTCGATCCCGACTGGCCCAGGCCGCTGCCGAACGAGTGGCTGGTGGGCCAGGTCTGCGGGGTCGCCGTCGATCGCCACGACACGATCTGGATCATCCAGCGCCCCCGCACGCTCACCGCGGACGAGGCGGGCGCCGCCCAGACGCCCCCCCGGTCTGCCTGCTGCTTCCCCGCACCCTCGGTGATGCAGTTCGACCGCGACGGGAACCTCCTCCAGGCATGGGGCGGCCCGGCCGATCCGGGCTTCCTCACCGCACGGTGCACCGCGGCGATGGGCTGCGAGTGGCCGACGAACGAGCACGGCATCTTCGTCGATCACGAGGACAACGTCTGGGTCGCCGGCAACGGCGGGACCGATCACCAGGTGCTGAAGTTCAGCCGGGACGGCACCTTCCTCCTGCAGATCGGCAAGGCGGGCCTGAGCGGCGGAAGCAACGACACCCACGGGGCGCCCAACGGGACGCCGCTCCTCGGCCGGCCGGCCGACATCGAGGTGGATCCCGCCACGAACGAGGCCTACATCGCCGACGGCTACGGGAACAAGCGCGTCCTCGTGGTCGACGCGTCGACCGGCATGTACAGGCGCCACTGGGGCGCGTACGGCAACGTCCCCAGCGATGCCCCGCCGGGCCCGTACAATCCGAACGCGCCGGTGGCCACGCAGTTCCGCAACCCCGTGCACTGCGTGCGCATCGCGAACGACGGGCTCGTCTACGTCTGCGACCGGGTCAACGACCGGACGCAGGTGTTCCACAAGGACGGCTCCTTCGTGACGGAGTACTTCGTCTCCAGGAACACGCTCGGCAACGGCTCGGTGTGGGACCTCGACGTCTCCCCCGATCCCAAGCAGACGTACCTCTACAGCCCCGACGGCGAGAACAACGTGGTCTGGGTGCTGGCGCGGTCGAACGGCGACGTCCTCTCCGCGTTCGGCCGGAATGGCCGCAGCGCCGGCCAGTTCCACTGGGTCCACAACCTGGCCGTCGACTCGCACGGGAACATCTACACCGCGGAGGTGGACACCGCGAAGCGGGCCCAGAAGTTCGAGCCCATCGGCATGACCCGGTGACCGGGCCGGGGAGGGGCCACCCGGGCCCCTCCCCCCGTCCGCGGCCTGCCATGGACCGGCGAGCCCAGGCGCTTCCACGCGCGGCCCTGCTCTCCTTCCTCGCGGCCGCGCTGGCCGCCGACACGGCGGCGGCGCACGACGTGCCGGGCGAGATGCGCGTGCACGCGTTCCTCCGGCCCGAGGGGGAACGCCTGCACGTCCTCGTCCGGGTGCCGCTGGCCCTCCTCCTCAACCTGGACCTTCCCAAGCGCGGACCCGGCTACGTCGACCTCGCCCAGGTCGGCCCGGCCCTGGCGCGGGCCGTGGCCGCGACCGACCAGGGCCTCGATCTCTTCGAGGACGGGCGGCGGCTCGCCCTGGCGGCCTCCCGGGCGCGGATCTCCCCGCCCTCGGATCGCTCCTTCGAGACCTTCGAGCGGGCGCGCGCGCTGGTCGAGGGCCCGCCGCTTTCGGAGACGACCGACGTCTTCTGGAACCAGGGCTGGTTCGACGCGTCCCTCGAGTACGAGATCCGCTCGCCCCGCTCCACCTTCTCGCTCGACTTCCACGTGAGCCCGGGGCTCGGCGACCGGCTCAAGCTCGACCTGCGGCACGTCGCCCGGGACGGGTCGGTCCGGGCCTACGAGCTCCCCACCGGGTCGGGCGAGGTCGTGCTCGATCCCCGCTGGCACCAGGCGGCCTGGAGCTTCGTCAAGTCCGGGTTCGCGCACATCCTGGACGGGCTCGACCACCTCCTGTTCCTGCTGTGCCTCGTCCTCCCGTTCCGCCGGATCGACTGGCGGCTGGCCGGGATGGTGACGTCGTTCACGGTGGCGCACTCGGTCACGCTCGTCGCCGCCGCGTACGGGCTCGTGCCCTCCGACCCCTGGTTCCCGCCGCTGGTCGAGACGCTCATCGCCGTCTCCATCCTCTACACCGCGGTCGAGAACGTGGTCAGGCCGAGCCTGGGGCGGCGGTGGCTCGTGGCCGGGCTGTTCGGCCTCGTGCACGGGTTCGGCTTCTCCTTCGTCCTGGGCTCGCAGCTGCAGTTCGCGGGCTCGCACATGCTGGTGTCGCTCGTGGCCTTCAACGTGGGCGTCGAGCTGGGCCAGCTCGTCGCGCTCTCCGTGGCCGTGCCGCCGCTGGTGCTCCTCGCCCGGACGGTCCGGGCGGACGATCGGATCCTCACCGCGATCCCGTCCGTGCTCGTCGCGCACACCGCCTGGCACTGGGCGTCCGACCGCTTCGGAACGCTGCGGCAGGCGGCCTGGCCCCTGCCCGAGGCGGTGCGGGAGGCGCTCCCGGCGCTCCTCGCGGCGGGGCTCGCCGCGGCCGCCGCCGCCGCGGCGTGGCTGGCGGTACGCCGCGCCCGCCGCCGGTCCGGGGACGCGGCGGGAGGCGAGGGCGGCGCGCGTCCCGCCCTGGACTAGCTCCGGCGCGCCCTCACTCCTCGCGGTACACCGCGAGCGAGCCCTCGTTCTCCCAGACCTCGACGCGGGAGACCTTCACCCGGTCGCCCTCCTGTGCCAGGCGGCGCGCCGTTTCCACGTAGAAGAAGCGGGCGATCAGCTCCGCCGTGGTGTTCACCTCGTCGAAGGGCGGGACCTCGTTCACGTTCCGGTGGTCGAAGCGCGAGCCGATCTCGGCCACCATGGCCTGGAGGTCGGCGAAGTCCACCACCATGCCGATGCGGTTCAGCTCCGAGGCGCGGACGTGCACCCGCACCCGCCAGTTGTGGCCGTGCAGCCGCTCGCACTTCCCCCCGTGGAAGCGGATCTGGTGCGCCGCGCTGAAGACGAAGTCCTTCGAGATCTCGTAGACCGGAACGCCCATGCGCCGCGCAATATACCCGCCCGCCCGCCGCGGCGCACCCCGGGCAGGGCCCTCTCGGTCGCTCGCCCCGTTCCTCCGCGTTAGCATCTCCCCGTACTACGCCTGCGCGCCGGCCGACGAGGTGGCGCGCGGCGAGGGGTAGCGCGAAGCCTTTCCCGGCCGGCTGGCTCCAAGGGCGGAGGACGCGATGGGACACGGGCACGGACACCGCCACGGAGATGGTCACGGGCACGGTCACGGGCACGGCCACGGG
>DATIUR010000027.1:0-2696 GCA_035466675.1 Anaeromyxobacteraceae bacterium
GAAGGGGGTGATGGGCGACTTGAGCCGGGACGGCGCCACCGAGAGCGGCGTGTAGCCGTAGCGTCCGGCGTGCAGGATCTGGAGCGCGATCTTGCCCCCCTCGGCGTGGACGGCGTCGGTGAGCTGCCGGTGCGCGCGCCCGGCCCGCCGGCTCGCCAGCCGCGAGCCGAAGGGCGAGAGCCAGCCCTCGACGTTCGGGGCGAAGCCGCCGGTGACGATGAGTCCCACGCCCCCCCGGGCCCGCTCGGCGAAGTAGGCGGCGAGCTTCGGGAAGTCGCTCCGCCGGTCCTCGAGCCCGGTGTGCATCGAGCCCATCAGTACGCGGTTCCGGAGGGTGGTGAAGCCGAGGTCGAGCGGCGCGAGCAGGTGCGGGTAGGGGGTGGGCACGGTTCCTCGGGGGCGCGCGGAACGACAGCGTTCGTACCGCGGAGCGGGGGCGGGGGGAAGGGTACCCTCCCCCTTCGGCCCGGACCCGGGGAGGGCGCCCGGACCGCGGCGCGCCACGCCCGTCTGGTAAGCTTCCGTGCCGATGTCCCAGCCGGTTCAGCCACCCGACCCCTCTCCGCTCGGCGGCGCGGCCGACGAGACCCTACTCGACCTCCTGGCCGGGCTCACCCCCGAGGAGCGGCTCCGCTGGAACGACCTCGTGGCCGCCACCATCCGGGAGCTCCGCCATGGCTTCGCCGCCGGAAGACGTTCCCGGGCTTCAGGTCCCGGTGCACGAGCCCGTGCCCGTGGACGTGGGCCAGCGCCCGCGCCATCTGCATGCCCGGGTGCGCCAGGCTCGCCGCCGCCTGCGCCTCCCGGCGGAGCTGCGCGTCCGCCCACTCGTCGCGCGACCGCCCGGGCCGGAGCGTCTTCAGGGCCACCTTGCGCCCGAGCTCCTTGTCGAGGGCCTCGTAGACCGCCCCGAAGCCGCCGCGCCCCAGCTCCCGGAGGATCTCGAACCGATCGAGGACGTCCCCGGGCTCGAGTCTCTTCGCCCAGGCCTTCCCGGGATCGGCGTGCGGCGCCTCCGCCAGCTCCTCGAGGAGCCGGGAGAGGGCGCCGGGGCCCCCGCCCTGCGGTCCGGCCGTCGCGCCGTCGCCCGCGCCTTCGCCCACGCGGACCTCCCCTGGATGCGATCCGACGCTAGGTCAGTCGCCCGCCGGCTTTCAAGGGCACCCGCTCCGGGGTTGCCCGGTGGCGTTTTGCAGTTACATCATGATGTGATTACACTCGATCCATGGTGAGGACGCAGATCCAGCTCACGGAGGAGCAGGCCCGGAAGCTTCGGTCGCAGGCCCGGCGCGAGGGCGTCTCCCTGGCGGAGGCCATCCGCCGCCTCGTGGATCGCGGGCTCGCGGAGGAGCGGGCCGACCGGCGGCGGCTCTACGAACGAGCGGCCGTCGTCGTCGGTCGCTTCCGCGACCGCCGGGGGGCGAAGGACGTCGCGACGGAGCACGACGCCTACCTGGACGAGGCCTACCCCTCGAGCCCCTGATTCGCCATGGGCCGCGTATTCGTCGACACCTCGGCCGCCTACGCGCTCCTGGACGCCGGCGACGCCGCCCACGCCCGCGCACGCCGTGCCTTCGGCCGGCTCCGGGATCGCGAGGACGCGCTCGTCACGACGTCCTACGTCCTGGTCGAGACCTGCGCGCTCGTGCTCCGGCGCCTCGGCCTCCCGGCCCTTCGGACCTTCCGGGAGGAGTTCTCCCCGCTCCTCGACGTGGTCTGGGTCGACGCCCGGCTCCACGACGAGGCGCTCGATCTGCTCCTCGCCCGCCGCAGGGCCTCGCTCAGCCTCGTGGACGCCGCCTCGTTCGTGGCGATGCGCCGCGCCGGCATCGAGGAGGCCTTCGCGTTCGATCGCCACTTCCAGGAGGAGGGTTTCGCCTTCCCGGGTTGAGTCGCGCCGCCGCGCTCTGCCTGGCCCACGGCGTGCGGGAGATCTGGACCGCCGGCCGCGACCTCGGCCGGTTTCCGGGGCTCCGCGTGCGGAATCCCTTCGCCGCCCGGTGACCTTCGGCCTCCAGCCGCGCGCGCCTCGTGCGCCGCGTCCCATCACCGTCCTCGGCGTTCTTCGGCCTCGCGGGCCGTATCGAGGGCCGCCCTGGGCGCGAGCCTGGGTCGAGCGGCCGGGTCGGACACATACGTCTGGATGGCGCGGCAGAAGAGGACCGGATCGAGCCCGTGCGCGGCGGGACCGATCGAGAGGTCGCAGCCATAGAACGCCCGATTCAGCGACACCGCCCGCGAGAGGCGTCGCAGCGCAGCTGGCGGGTCCCGGCTCCGACCGCGCGGGATGGGCACGAGCCCCGCCGCATCGCGCAGCGAGAGCGCGACCACCAGGGTGTCCTCGATGTCCAGGATCCGGGCGTGCACGATCTGGTCCCAGGGCACGCGCACGTCGTACGACGCCTCCACGAATCGAAGCCCATCCGGCTCGAAGACGACGGCCCTGCGGCTCGGCGGCGCGAACAGAACCAACGGCACCAGGCCGGCGCAGAGGACGGCTGCTGCTCCGGCCAGGAGGCTCACTCCGGATGAGGACGGGGCGGCCGCCCACGCCACGACCGCCATGACGGCCGCAACGATCGCCAGGAGCACCGCCCAGCGCCCCACCCGCAGGGAAAAGGGAACGCTCCCGACGATCTCGACGGAGCGCGCGCCGAGGCTCCTTCGCCTCGCTCTTCTCGCGCCCAGGATCCAGA
>DATIUR010000028.1:0-14400 GCA_035466675.1 Anaeromyxobacteraceae bacterium
GGGGCCCGGGGGTCTCCGGGCGGCGGGCTGGGCCGGGCTCGGGCCGCCGCCCGCGCCCTACGCGATCGAGCGCACCGTCGCGGTCGCCGTCGGCCCGCCGCTCCCGGTGGACGTGGTCGCCTGGGTGGCGGGAGGCGACCTGCGCTGGCGGCTCGAGGATCCTCCCGGCACGCCGCGGCCCGGGCGCCGCGTGCTGCTCCGGTCGGCCGGCGTCGCGCTCGGCCCGCCCGAGCCGGACGGCGCCGGCGGGCGGGCCCGGATCGAGGGCGGTCGCGGGACCGTCGCGGTGGTCGATGCCGAGTCCGGGGTCGCGGCGGTGGTGGAGGCGGCGGCGCCATGAGGCTCCTCCCGCTGGCGCTCCTCCTGCCCTGGGTGGCCTCGGCGCAGCCGGCGCTGGTCGGGGAGACGGGCCCTCCCGGGGGGACCGTGCTCGGCCGAGTGTGCCTCGACCTCGACCGGGACGGCCGGTGCGGCGAGGGGGATCCGGGCGTGGCCGGGGCACGGGTGCTGGGCGAGGACGGGAAGGTGGCCGCCGCGGACGGCGCGGGGCGCTTCCACCTCCTCGAGGTCCCGGCCCGCGTGCTCGCCGAGGACCTCCTCGCCTACGGCACGCACGTGCTCGCCGCGGAGGGCCTGGGCGTCTCCCGGCGCTTCGAGGTCGCCCCTTCCGGCGCCGCGCAGGTGGACCTTCCCGTGGCGGGCGCGGAGGGCACCGTACCGGCGGTGTCGGCGGCCCCCACGCCGCGCGTCCCGACGAGGCGCGGCGCGGCCCTCGCCTTCGCCCTGGCGCTCCGCTCCGCCGCGGCCACGCGGATCGAGGTGGGCGGGAAGGCGGCCGAGGCGCTCGGCGACGGGCTCTTCGCCGCCGAGGTGGAGCTGCGGCCCGGCGAGAACGTCCTCCCGGTGCTGGCGGAGGGGCCCGGCGGTGGGGTGGCCGCCTACCGCCAGGCGATCCGGCTCGTGCCCCGCGCGGAGGGAGGGGACCTGATCGTGCCCTCCGCGCCCGAGCCGATGGCCGCGTTCCGCGTGGAGCCGCGCCCCGGGGGGGCGCTCGTCCACGGGCGGGCCGCTCCCGGGACGGCGCTCGCCGTGGCCGGCAGCCGCCCCCGCCCCACCCCCTCCGGCGCATTCGCCGCCTGGGTGCCGGCGCGCGGCGGACCCGCCGCAGTCGAGATCGCCGCGCCGTCCGGCCCGGCCGCCCGGATGGAGGTGGCCACGGCCGCGACCTCCGGGATCCGGGCCGCCGCGGCGCTGCTCGACGTCGAGGTCGCGTTCGGCGGGGGAGAGGTGGTCGCCACCGGGCGCGGCGCCGCCTCGCTCTCCGCCCGCCTCGGCCCCGCCGAGGTGGAGGCGGGCGTGGACCTCGACGACCGCGACCGGGACGCGACCGCGGCCGACCTCCTCCGGCCGCGCGACGGGCTCGCCCAGGAGCACGCGCTCGATCCTTCGCGGACGTTCCCGACCGCGGGCGACCAGGGCGCCTCCGGCGATCGCGATCCGGGGCGGGGCCGCCTCCATGCCCGGATCGAGGTGCCCGGGGCGCGCCTCGACCTGGGGCCCGCCCGGACCGGGCTCACCGGGAGCGAGCTGGGCCGGTACGACCGCGCCTTCTTCGGGGCGAGGGCCGTCGCCTCGCGCGAGATCGGGCCGGTCCGGCTGGAGGCGTCGGCCTTCGGCGCCACCCTCCGTCCCGACTCCTCCGGCGCCGCCCCGCCGGTGCCCGCCCACGACGCGCTGGCCGCCACCGGGGGCTCGCTCTACTGGCTCCGGCACGGCGACCTCGTGGCCGGCAGCGAGGCGGTCCGGGTGGAGTGGACCGACCCGGCCACCGGCCGCGTCGCCGCGCGCCGGGCGCTGGTCCGCGGGGTCGACTACCAGATCGACCCGGCGGGCGGATGGATCGCGCTGGCGGCGCCGCTCCCGCCGGTGGCGCCGCCGGCCGCGCTCGAGACCGGAGAGCCCTTCGCCGCGGCCGAGGCGGTCCTGCACGTCGACTACCTCCACGCCGGCGGCTCGCTCGAGCGCGACGACCTGGCCGGCGGGCGTCTGGGCCTGCGCGCCGGGCCGCTGGCGCTCGCCGCCCAGGCCGCCTCGGAGGACCGGACCGGGGGCGCCTACCGCCTCCTGGCCGGCTCGGCCGGGCTCGACCTCGGTCCGGCGCTCCGGCTCCGGGCGGAGGTGGCCCGCTCGCGCGGCTCCCCGTTCCCCGGGCCGGAGGGGTTCTCGGTCTCGGGGGACGGAGGATTCACCTACGGGGTCTCGGAGCCGGGCATCGCGGAGGCGACCGCCTTCCAGCTGGAGGGGGAGGGCGAGGTGGGGCCGGCGCGCTGGGCGGGCTGGTGGCGCGAGCGCCCGGCCGGCTTCGCCGACGGGACCCGCGCCGAGGCCGCGGACGCCCGGGAGCGGGGGGTCGAGGCCTCGGTGACCGGGGGCTCGCTGCGCGGCGAGGTGCGCTGGGCGGAGCGGCGCGGAGCCGACCCGCTCGATCCGGCCGGTGCCACGGCCGACTCGAGGCGGGCCCTGGCCCGCGGGCGCTGGACCCGGGATCGCCTCTCGATCACGGCGGAGATCCTCGACGAGGAGATCCGCGGGCCTTCCTCCGGCGAGACGACCGGCGCCGGCCTGCGGGCGGCCTGGCGGATCTCCCCCGGCCTGGAGGTGGAGGCCTCGCACCTCCAGGCCCTGCGGACCACCGGCTCGTCGCCGGATCCCACCTTCGCCGGGCTGGGCGCCTCCCTCGAGCGCGGGCCGCTGTCGCTGCGGGCCCGGGCCGGCTGGGGGCCGGACCTCGGCCCCCGCCTGGTCGTCGGCGGAGAGCGGCGCGCCGAGGGGGAGGCGGTGTACGGGACCTTCACCGTCGATCCCGACGCGCCCTCCCTGGTCCGGGAGCGGACGAGCGTTCTCGGGGTCAGGCAGCGGGCCGGGTCGGCCGAGCTCTTCACCGAGGAGGAGTTCGCCCGCGACCCCTTCGGGCTGCGCACGGGGCGCATCGCCGGCGCGACGCTCGCCCCCGCGGCCGGCCTGCGCGTGACGCTGCGCGCCCAGGCGGGCGAGCGGATCCGGCCGGACGGCGAGCGGGTGGATCGATCCGCCGCCGGCGCGGCGCTGAGCCTGGTGCGGGGAGCGGTCCACCTCTCGGGACGGGGCGAGGTCCGGCGGGAGGGGGGCGACGACCAGGTGCTGCTGGGCGGGGCGGCCGAGTGGCTGGCCACGCGGCGGCTCTCGCTCTCCGCCCACGCCACCTGGTCGGACGGGGCCATGCGCGGGCGCTCCGCCAGCCTGCTCGACGCGGCGCTGGGCGCCGCCTTCCGCTGGGATCGGGCGAGCGCCCTCGCCCGGGTGGCGGCGGTCGCCGCCGAGCGTCCCGGCGAGCCCCGGCGCCGGTCGATCCTGGCCTCCGCCGCGGCGACCGCCCGGGTCGCTGCCCGCCTGGAGATGGGCGCGGCGGCGCACCTCGGGTGGTCGGAGACGGGCGAGGTGCGGGACGACCGGCTCTCGGGATCGGTGCGGGCCGCCGTCCGGGTGGCGGGCCCCTTCGACCTGGCCGCCGAGTTGGCCCGCCGCGGCTCCCTGCGCGGCGACGCGCCGTTCGACCGGGACGCGGTCCGCGCCGAGGCTGGGCTCTCGCTCGGGGCCGGCCGGATCGCGCTCGGATACAATCTGGTCGGCTTCGGCGGGAGCGGGGTCGAGCCGGAGGAGGAGACGGGCCGCCTGTTCCTCAGGGCCACCCTCTCGCACTGATCATGCGCCGGATCGCCGCCCTCGCCCTCGCCGCGCTCGCCATCCCCGCTCCGGGCGGGGCGCAGTTCCAGGCGACGCCGATGCGCGTGCCCAAGGAGTACGGCGCGACGATCGACGCGGCCCCGCTCGTCTCGGCGCCCTCGGCCGACCTGGTCGCCGCCAAGGTCCCGGGGGAGGCCGACGTGAACGCGCTCTACCGGGCGCGCGCCTTCCCGCGGCCGCAGGCGCTGCCCTGGGCGTCGCTCCGCTCGGCGAGGGCCTTCGCCGCCGGGCGGCTCGGCGGAGACGACCTTCCCGACCTGGTCTGGGTGGACGGCGCGGCCGACGAGGTGGCCATCGCCGCCGGCGCGGCCCCGCAGGCACTCCGGCGACACGCCCTCCCCGGGCGTCCCGAGGCGGCCACCCTGGCCCGCCTCCTCGACCGCGAGGGCGCGTTCCTGGTCCTCCCGGTGGACACCCGCGCGGTCGTGAGCGATCCGAGCCGGTACCTGGCCCTGGCCGCCGACCTCGACGCCGCCGGAAACCTCCTCGGCACGGAGACCTGGGCCGCGCCGGTGGGCCTCGTGCCGAACACCTGGGCGCGGCCGCGCTTCCTTCCGGTCCGGCTCTCGCCCGCGGCGCGCGCGGGCGGGCGCACCGACCTCGTCCTCCCCATGCAGGACGTCGCCTTCCTGCTCTGGAACGGGGGAGGGGACGCGCTCGGTCCGGGCCTCCTCGAGCCGGTGCCGCTCGGCGATCCGGCCTCGCCCCAGGGTCACCTGCCGCCCTCGGTCGTTCCCCCCGTCTGGATCCACGGCGCCGCGGCGCTCGACGTGGACGGGGACGGCACGCCCGACCTGGTCTTCGCGGCCGTGCCCAAGGACGGGTCGGGGCCGGGGAAGCTGCTCTGGGCGGCGGGCGACGGCACCGCCGCCGGGTTCGGCGCGCCCTGGAGCGAGCTCGCCCCGGGGCCCGCGGTCGGGGTGGTGGCGAGCGCCTGGCTGGTCCGGCCGCTCGAGATCGGGGGCGCTCCGGCCGCGGCGGTGTGGGACCGCGGGAGCGAGGAGATCCTGGTCCTCACCTCGGGGCCGGGCGGGCTCGCCGCCCTCCGCCTGCCCCTGCCGGGCGTCTACGTCGAGGACGTGCTCCAGGCCGACGTGGTGGGCACCCCGGCCCCGGATCTGATCGTGCCGAGCCTCGACTTCGGGGGCGGGGCGCGCCAGTGGATCCAGATCTTCCCCGACGACGGGGACGCGGTGCCCGCGCTCTCCTGGTCGCCGGGGCCGCCCGGGCCGGCGCCCCGCGGGGTCGACCTGCCGCTCGCGGTCTCGGCCTCGGACGACGGCCCGCTCCGCGTGGAGTGGATGCTCGGGACCGCCGCGGACCCGCCCGCCGGCGAGGGCCTCTCCTTCGTCCTGCCCGGCTCGGCGCTGTGCCAGCCGGCGAGCCCTCCCACCGTGATCGCGCGCGCCACCGACTCGCTGGGCGTCTACGCCGAGGTGGAGGCCGCCGTGGAGATCTCGCCGGGCGGGCCGACCCTGCGGATGGCGGGCGCCTCGCCACCCGGCCGGATCGTGCTGCGCCCCGGGGGCACGCCGGCCGCGCTCGAGGCGGAGGCGTGGCCCGGCTGCGGGGGTCCGGTCGCCTTCGCCTGGTCGTCGCAGGGCGTCGATCCCCTCGTGGACGGCGGCGTCGTCTCCGGGGCGACGTCGAGCCGCTGGAGCGTGCTGCTCCCCGACGCCGCCTACCCGGGGATCCTCGACGCCGGCGCCGCGTTCGGCGTGGCGGCGACCGAGGGGTCCTTCCTCGGGTCCGCGTCGCTCGTTCTCGCGCCGGACGGCTCGGGGCTGGTGGAGGTCTCGCACCGGGCCGATCGGTCCAGGCTGTCGCCGGGGGAGCGAGCCGTCCTGACCACCACCGTGCGAAGCCGCGTGGCCGCCGCGTTCCCGGGCGCGCGCGTCGTCCACGAGCTGCGGGGGCTCGCGCCGGACGGCCCCCCCGTCGCCCGCGGCGCCGCCGTCGCCGCGGTGGACCCCTCCGGGCTGGTGGTGACGCTCGACGCCCTCCCGCCGGCCGGCGCCGAGGTGTCGATCGACCTCCCGGTCCGGGCGACCGGCGGTCCCGCCGCCTCGGCCGCCGAGGTGGCCTCGGCGAGCGGCGCGCGGCTCTCGCCTCCCGCCGCGGCGGTGCCGGCCGGGTCGGCCCCGGGCTGCGCCTGCGGGAGCGGAAGCGGCGGGGCGGCCGCGATCCTGGTGGCGGCGGCGGCGCTGCGCCGGCGCCGGCGGGTCACATGAACCCGAGCCGCCGCGTGGAGGCGAGGACGCGGTCCACCTCGTCCAGGAGCCGCATCACCCGGCAGGCGTGGAGGAACGCCAGGGTCTCCCGCTCGGGCAGATCGGTGAGGCGCAGGAGGTCGGCCACGCTCTTCGTCCCGTCGGCCAGCGCGAGCAGCCGGGCCTGGCCGCCGGAGAGCCCGAGCGCGTAGAGCTCGAAGGCGGGATCGGGCGACGGCGCCAGGTGGGCCTCCAGCGGCAGCTCGGCCCGCAGGGTCTCGAGCGCCGCCGTCCGGAGGATCCCGGCCAGGAGGAGCGGGCCCGGATCGAGCCGCACGGGGACGCGGTCGTCCGGGGGCCGGGCCAGCTGGAAGGCGTAGCTGCCGTCGGTCCAGCCGAAGGTGGACCAGACGACGGCCCGCACCTGCCCGGTCACGATCTCGGCGCGGCGCTCCGGCGGGAGGAGGCCGGCGGCGGCGAGGAGGTCGGCGGTCCTGGCGCCGGGCCGGTCGCGGCGCAGGCCCTCGAGCGCCTCGCGGGTGACGAGGCCGCGACGGATGCAGATCGCCGCCAGCCGCTCGGAGGCCAGGTTCGACGCGGCGTAGACCGGCGCGCCGCGCTCCACCATCACGATCTTCCGGACGCCGCCGCGGGTGAGGTGCAGCACCCCCGTCCCCTGCGAGACGTGGAGCGCGACCAGGACCCGCGGCACGCCGGTGCCCGAGAGGTCGCCGCGGCGGGGCGGGGGCGCCTCGGCGCGCGGGAACCGCTCGCGCGGCCTCTCGGGGATGGGCGCGGCCAGGGCGTCCACGGCGAGCTTCCGGGCGGGGGGAGGGGCGGGAGGAGGCGGGGGCCAGAAGACCCGCGGCGGGGGCGGGGCCGGGAAGACCGGCGGGGCCGGCGGCGTCGGCGGGAAGAAGGTCAGGGGCGGGCCCGCGGGGATCGCCGGCGCCGGCGGCTCCGGGGAAGCGGGCGCGGGCGGGGTGGGCGGAAGGGGCGGGGGGCGCTCGCCGGTGCCGGGCGCGGCGGGCACGACCGGCCCGAGCGCCTCGATGGGCTCGAGCACGTCCTCGTCGGCGACCTCCTCGAAGTCGGCCGTGTCGTCGACGATCTCGGCCAGCGGGAGCGCCTCGGTGACGTCGGACCGGCCGGTCCCCGGCGCGACGGCCCCGGCCAGGCGGGCGGCGGCCGCCATGAGGCCGTCCATGAGGAAGGGCTTCTCGAAGAAGTCGGAGGCGCCGAGCCGGCGGGCTTCCTCGGCGGCCTGCGGCCCGCGGTGGACGCCCGAGACCCCGATGGCCGGCACGCCGGCCCGCCCCAGGGCGGAGAGGATGTCGGCTCCGGTCAGGTCCGGGAGGGGCAGGTCGAGCACCGCCAGGTCCGGAGGGCGGTCCGACAGGGCCTGGAGCGCGCCTAGCCCGCTGGCGCGGACGTCCACCTCGGCGCCGAGGCGGGCCGCGGACTCGGCCACCAGCTCCGCCAGCTCGGCGTTCTCGGCGACGACGAGCAGGCGCTTGCCGGAGAGGGGGGACGCCACGGAACCCGGAATCTAGCACGCCGCCCCCGGGCGCGAACTGGCGCGGCGGACCCGCGCGGGCGTAGGCTCCGGGCGTGCTGGCGCTGCACCACGTCGCCGTGAACTGCCGGGACCTCGCCCGGTGCGAGCGCTTCTACCGGGAGGTGCTCGGCCTCCCCGAGCTGAGGCGTTGGCCGGCCGAGGGGGGAGGGGACCGCAGCGTCTGGCTCGCCGCCGGGGACGGGTTCCTGGCGCTGGAGCGGGCCGACCGGGACCCGGCGCCCGGCCCGTGGCGCGACGGCCAGCCGGGGCTGCACCTGGTGGCTCTCCGGATCGGGCGCGAGGAGCGGGAGGCGTGGGAGCGGCGGCTCGCCTCCCACGGCGTCCCGGTGGCGCACCGCACGCGCTACACCCTCTACCTGCGCGATCCGGAGGGGAACCGGATCGGCCTCACCCATTACCCGGACCCGACGTGATCTTCGACCGGCGCCGCTACGGCAAGGACAACTACGTCTACCTGCTCGCGGAGGGGGCGGACGCCGCGCTGGTGGACCCGGGCGATCCGGTGGTGGCCCTGGGCCTGGCGGCCGTGCACGGCGCGCACGCGCGCTGGATCCTGCATACGCACGGCCACCCCGACCACTCCGGGGGATCGGCCACGCTCCGCGCCCGGACCGGGGCGCGCGTGCTCGGCCACGGCGCAGACGCCGGCTGGTTCGCGCCGGACGAGGACCTGGCCGGCCGCGGCGAGATCGCGCTGGGCGCCCTCCGGATCGGCCTCTGCCACGTGCCCGGGCACACGCCCGGCTCGCTCCTCCTCTCCTGGGAGGGGAGGCTCCTCACCGGCGACACGCTCTTCTGGGGCGGCACGGGCAACTGCCGGAACGGCGGCGACCCGGCCCGGCTGGCGGAGAGCTTCCTCGGCCCCATCGCCCGCCTCGACGGCGGCCTGCGGGTGTACCCGGGTCACGACTACGCCGAGGCGAACCTGCCCTTCGCGCTCGACCTCGAGCCCTCGAACGCCGCGGCCCGCGCGCGGCTCGAGGCGGTCCGCGCGGCCCGCGCCGCCGGAGCGGAGCCCGAGGCCCCCACGCTCGAGGAGGAGCGGGCGGTGAACCCGTTCCTGCGGCTGGACGCGCCCGCGGTGCGCGAGGCGCTGGCGGGGCGCTCCGGGATCGCGGCGGACGCGCCGGCCCGGGACCGGTTCGTGGCGCTGCGCCGGCTGCGGGACGCCTGGTAGGAGTGGGTGCGGGTGCGAGGCGTCCCGCGATCAGGGGACGCTGCACCACCGGTGACGCCCGTCACGGGAACCCTGGGCCCGCGCTTGCTATATTCGCGCAACGGAACCTGGCGCCCGGCGCGCGACCACCCGGCGCCGGGCGTGTTCAGGGGAAGCGGAGGAAGCCATGCGGATCGCCCTCGCCCTCGTCCTCGCCGCGCTCCTCCCCGGCGCGGCCCGCGCCGCCGCCGGAGCGGTGGACTGGCAGCGCAAGGTCGTGACCTGCACCGGCTCCGGGGCGGCGAACCTGCGCGACGCGGGCGGCAACCCGGCGGTGGCGCGCATCGGCGCCGAGAAGGCGGCCCGGCTCGACGCGCTCCGCAGCTGCCTCGAGGCGCTGAGGGGCGTGGCGGTCACCTCCGGGCAGACGGCCGGCGACGCGATGGCCTCCGACGCCGCGGTCCGGGCCCGGGTGGAGGGGACGGTGCGCGGCTTCCGCGTGGTGGGCAAGCCCCGCTACTACTCCGACGGCGGCGTGGAGATGGACGTGGAGGTGCCGCTGGAGGGCGCGCTCTCCGACGCGCTCCTGCCCGCGGGGGCGGGCGCCGCGCCGGCCGGAAAGGGGCCGGCCCCGGGGACCTCGCTGGTCGTGGACGCCCGCGGGCAGAAGGTCGTCCCCGCCCTGGCGCCGCGCGTCCTCGACCCGGCGGGGCGCGAGATCTACGGGCCGTCCATGCTCGGCGCCCCGGCCCGCGCCGGCGGCGGCGCCGCCTACGCGCGCGACCTCGAGTCGGCGCGGCGCGACCTGGGGGCCCGGCTGGGCGACCGCCCCCTGGTGGTGAAGGCGGCGCGCGTCGAGGGCGCCGACCTCGTCCTCTCCGACGCCGACGCCGCCGCCCTGGCCGGGAAGGACCTCTCCTTCCTGTCCGAGGGGCGCGTCGTCGTCCTGGTCGACTGACGGAGGAAGCCATGAACCGCTCCATCGCGCTCGCCCTCCTCGCGCTGGCCGCCTCCGCCCGCGCCGAGGAGCCCGCCCGCACCACCGAGGCGACCGGGCAGGCCGCCCTGGCGGGCGACCCGCTCGCCGCCCGCGACGCCGCCAAGGACGACGCGCTGCGGAACTGCGTGCAGCAGGCGGCCACCACCGTGGTGACCGCCGCCACCGAGACCGACCAGGCCCAGCTCCTCTCCGACCGCGTCTACGCGCACTCCCTCGGCTACGTGCGCAAGTTCCAGGTGCTGGAGGACCGGCAGGACGGGAACACCTGGGTGACCCGGATCCGGTGCGACGTCTCGGAGGCGAAGCTGGAGGAGGACCTGCTCGCCTTCGGCATCGCCTACCGGCGCGCCGGCATGCCGCGGGTGGCCACGCTCGTGGCCGAGCAGTCGATCGAGGCCACCCAGGCGGCCGGCTGGTGGCAGGGCGGCGGCAACGCCTCCGACCTCAGGGTGGTGGAGAACGCCTTCATGGACCGGATGGAGAAGTCCGGCTTCGCCTTCGTGGACCCGGAGGTGCTCTCCGGCAAGGTCCGGCTCGAGTCGGTGGGGGCCGATCCCAACGTGCAGCAGGCCCGCGAGATCGGGAAGCTGACCGGGGCCGAGGTGGTGGTGGTGGGGCGCGCCATCGCCCGCCCGCTCGGGGAGATGAAGATCGACAACGGGACCTTCTACACCGCCGTCGCGAACGTCTCGGCCCGGGCCGTCCGGACCGACACCGGCGAGGTGATCGCCTCGGTGGAGTTCACCTCCGCCGCCGGGCGCGGCTTCGAGCAGACCACCGCCGGCCGGCACGCCCTCTCGGAGGCGGGCCGCCAGCTCGCCCGGGAGATCTTCTCGAGGGTGGGGCGGGTCTGGACGAAGGAGCAGTCGGGGGCGCGGCGGCTCGCGCTGACGGTGCGGGGCGTGGACGACTACGCCCGCCTGGCCGCCTTCAAGGGCGCGCTCGTGAACGGCGTGCGCGGCGTGAAGGGGGTCCAGGAGCGGTCGATGGAGGACGGGCGGGCCGAGCTGGAGGTGACCGTGGCCGGGACGAGCCAGAGCCTGGCCACCGATCTCGCCACCCGGAAGTTCCCCGGCTACGTCGTGAAGGTGCGCAAGGTGACCGCCAACGCGGTGGAGGTGGAGATCAAGTGATGCCCTCCGCACGGCGCCTGCTCCTCGTCGCGCTGGTCGCCGTCGCGGCGGCCCTCGCGGCGGCCGCCCATGGCGCGCCCGCCGGCGCGCAGCCCGGGCCCGCGGCCGGGAAGGTGAGCTTCCTGGCCGGAGATGCCACGCGCGCCGCCTCCGGCCGGAGCGAGGCGCTGGCGGTCGGCTCGGCGGTGCGCGAGGGCGACGTGATCGAGACCCGGCGCCGGACCCGCCTCGAGATCGCGCTCGCCGACGGGAGCTTGCTGCGCCTGGGGCCCAACTCGCGTGTCGCCCTGGAGAGCGCCGCGTTCGGGGCGACGCCGGAGGACCGCAAGGTGACGGCGCGCCTGGCCGTGGGCGCCGTGTGGGCCACCGTGGCGCGCGCGGTGGGCGGGGAGTCGCGCTTCGAGGTGCGGACGGCCAACGCGGTGGCGGGCGTGCGGGGCACCACCTTCCGGGTGGACGCCGCGCGCGACGCGTCGGTGGTGGTGAAGGTCTACGGCGGCGCGGTGGCCGTCTCGGCCGGCCCGGTGCCCCGGCCGGGGCAGGCGCCGGCGAAGGCGGAGCGCAAGCAGGTGGAGGGGCCGGCCGAGGTGACCCGGGAGCAGTGGGAGCGTATCGTGACGAGCATGATGCTCGTGCGGGTCTCGGCCGCGGGCGTGCCGGCGGAGCCCGAGGCCTTCGCCCTGGCGGAGGCGGGGAAGGACGATTGGGAGGCCTGGAACCGGCAGAGGGACGCGAAGGCCCGGCCCTGAACCTGGCCAACGCGCTCACGCTCTCGCGCTTCGTGCTGGCGCCGGTGTTCCTGGTGCTGTACGTGCGCGGGGAGGAGCTGCGCGCGCTGGCGGCCTTCGCGGCCGCCGCCGCCACCGACGTGCTCGACGGGCTCGTGGCCCGGGCGCTCCGCCAGCACACGCGCCTCGGTGCCTTCCTCGACCCCATCGCCGACAAGTTCCTGTTCGCCTGCGCGCTCGTGGCGCTGGCCGCCGCCGGGCGGCTCCCGGTCTGGCTTCCGGTGCTGGTGGTGGCAAGGGACCTGGCCCAGCTCCTCGGGGCGGGCCTGCTCCGCGGCACGCACCACGTGGTCCCGGTGGCGCCCACGCGGATCGGCAAGTACGCGAGCGCCGGGCTCGCGGCCACGGTGGTGCTGGCCATGGCGGAGGGGTTCGGCCCCATGCCCCCGGCGAGGGTGCTCGCGCCCTACGTGGCGGCGGCGGGGCTCCTGGCGGCGGAGTGCGTGGCGCTCTCCTTCGCGCAGTACGTCTACTTCTTCGCCCGCACGCTCCGGGCGGCGCCGGGGCGGTGAGCGGACGCGGGCTGCGCGGCCCGCCCGCGCGCGGACGCGTTCGCCGGCACGGCCGGGCCCGCCGCCGCCGTTGACTCCTCCGCCCGGCGCGCTATAACCGCCCGCCGCAGCAGGTGAAGGCCCGTAGCTCAGTGGTAGAGCACTACCTTGACACGGTAGGGGTCGTCGGTTCGATACCGACCGGGCCTATGAGGCAAGGCGAGGGGTTCGCCGAGAGGCGGACCCCTTCGTCTCGCGCGCCGCCGCGCCGTCGCGGGACGAGCACGCGCAGGGTGGAAGGAGCCGCGGGACGCAGCCCCCGCTCAACCCGGCCCGGCCCCCGGCTCGCCGTCGAAGTAGTCCGCCTGCGCGTCCTTGCGGAAGATGAACCGCTTCACGTCGGGCCAGGTGCCCACCGCGCAGGCCACCTTCCCGGAGTCCGGGTACTCGACCACGTCCGCGCCGATCCCGGCGGACATGCCGAGGTAGACGAGCGGCTCCGCGCCGTCGTTCAGGAGCTGGTGGGCCGGACCGCCCGCCGGGAAGGAGACGAAGTCGCCCGGCCCGATCTCGGCGAGCCCGTCGGGCGTGCGGACCTTGCCGCGCCCGGAGACGACGAAGAGCGCCTCCTCGGTGACGTGGTGGACGTGGAGGGGGAAGGATCGCTTCCCCGGGGGGAGCTCCCAGAGCCCGCAGGTGAGCTTCTGGCCGCCGAGCCCCTTGCGGCGCTGCTGGAACTCGCCCCGCGACATCGCGTCGGCCCAGGGTACCTCGCTCGTCCGTACGACCTTCATCGTGCCTTCCTCCCGGGGCGCATCGCCCCGCGCCGGCGGCGAGAGGCCGCCGCGCCGCCAGGGTGCCACGGATCCGTGCCAAACTCCTCCGGTGCGCCGCCTCGCCGCCTTCCTCCACCGCGACCTCCCCCCGGTGCCGCTCGCCGGCCGTCTCGACGCGGGCGCGGTGGCCATCCCGCTCGTGGCGGCCGCCGCCTTCGTGGTCGAGCGCTACCACGGGCGACCGGCATCCTTCCGGCAGGCGTTCGGCGCCGCGGGCGGCGCCCTCGCGCCCATCGCCGACCACCTGTGGTGGTTCGGGTCGGCCGCGGTCCTCTTCGGCCTCGTCCCGCTCGCGGCGCTGGCGGTCCTCCGCGAGCCGCTGGGCGAGTACGGCCTCGGGCTCGGGCGCCGCCGGCTCGGTCTCGCCGCGGCCGGGGCGCTGGCGGCGCTCATGATCCCGGTGGCGCTCGTCGCCTCGGGCCTGCCCGGCTTCGCCGCGAAGTACCCGCTCTCACCGGGCGCCGCCCTCTCCCCCGGCCTCTTCCTCGCCTACGAGGCGGCCTACGCGGTCTACTTCGTGGCCTGGGAGTTCACCTTCCGCGGCTTCCTCCTCTTCGGCCTCTACCGGCGCGTCGGGCTCCCCGCCGTCTACGCGCTCGCCGTCCCCTTCGCCCTCGTCCACCTGGGCAAGCCCGAGGCCGAGGCGTTCGGATCGATCCTGGCCGCGGTCGCGCTCGGCACCCTGGCCCTCCGGACGCGCTCCTTCTGGTGGGGCGCCTTCCTGCACGTCGCGGTGGCGTGGACGATGGACCTCGCGGCGGCGTGGGAGCGGCTGGCTCGGTAGCGCCGCGGGGGCCTTCGCGCTTGCGCCCCCGCGGCTCCGGTGCTACCCACGGCGGGCCGGCCCGGACCGAGATCTTCCCCGCGCGACGGCCGCACGCCCATGCCCGACCTCGTACGCGTCACGCTCCCCGACGGCAGCCAGAAGGAGGCGCCGAGGGGCACGACCGTGCTCGACTTCGTGAAGACGTCCATCGGGGCCGGCCTCGCCAGGGCGGCCTACGTCGCGAGGCTCGACGGCGAGCCGGTGGACCTCTCCCGCAGGCTCGACCGGGACGCGAGGCTCGAGGTCGTCACCACCAAGAGCCCGGAGGCGCTGGAGGTGGCCCGGCACGACGCCGCCCACGTCATGGCGAGCGTGGTGCAGAAGCTCTACCCGGGCACGCAGGTCACCATCGGCCCGGCCATCGAGGACGGCTTCTACTACGACTTCGCCCGCGAGACGCCCTTCGGGCCGGACGATCTGGCGGCGATCGAGAAGGCCACCAACGAGGCCATCGCCCAGGACCTCCCCTTCGTCCGCGAGGAGGTCTCGATGGACGAGGCCCTCGCGCTCTTCGAACGGCTGGGGGAGAAGTACAAGGTCGAGATCGTGAAGGACATCGCGGCGAGGGGGGCGAGGACCCTCACCCTCTACCGCCACG
>DATIUR010000029.1:0-1708 GCA_035466675.1 Anaeromyxobacteraceae bacterium
AGCCCGGGCGCGTCGCCGCAGCGCAGCGAGCCCGGCGGCGCGCTGCGGGCGGTCCGCTCCGTGCTCTCCGGCGCGGCGTGGGCCGTGCGCGGGCCGGCCGGAGCGCTCGGCGGCGCCGCTCCGGCGGCGGCAGGGATCGCCCGGCTGCGGTGGATGCTGGGACCGCTCGCGCCCGGAGGGGCACACCCGCCGGCGCGGCCGCCGCGCCCGCTGTGGAAGCGAGCGCTCGGGGTGGGCGGATGATCGCGCAGGTGCTCATCGGGCTGGTCGCGGCCGTGGCTGCCCTCGTCGCGCTGGTGGTGCTCGTACCCTTCCACCTCCGGGCGGAGGGCGCGCTCCGCGACGGCTCGGCGGCCGGCGCGGCCGAGGTGTGGTGGGGCCCGGGTCTCCTCGGGCTGCGCCTCGACGGCGTGAGCGGGGTCACCGTGCGCCTCCTCGGGATTCCGCTCCCGCGACTCGGGCCGCTCCGCCCTGGTCGGCGGCGGCCGGGACGCCGGCGGCGGGCTCGTCGCGAGAAGAAGGAGCGGGAGCGGCGGCGGCCGCCGGCGCGCGGACGTGGACGCGGGCGCCTCGGCCGGCTGCTTCGACACCGCGGCGAGCTCCTCCGCATGGCCCTCAGGCTCGCCGGTCCTCTGCGACTTCGGGTGAGGGTCCGCGGCCGGGTGGGGACGGGCGATCCCGCCGATGTGGCGCTCCTCGCGGCCCTGGTCCGGGCCGCCGGTGGCGCCCCCGGGGTCGAACTCGACCTCACGTGGGACTGGATCGACGAGGTGCTCGACCTCGACGGCGAGCTGTCGGCGCGCCTCTGGATCGTGCACCTGCTCGGCGTGGCGCTGGTGCTCCTCGTGCGCCGCGAGAGCCGCGCGGCGCTGTGGGCCGTGAGGGGCTGAAGGATTCTCATCGGGTGAAAGGGAAGGAGGCAGCTCGAATGGAACACGTGAAGGCGATGCTCGACGCGATCCGGCGGCACCTGCCCGGAGCGGCCATGAAGGACCTGGTCGCCTCGAAGCCGCTCTCGGTGAATGGCCAGCACGTGCTGGTGCTCTCCGAGTTCAGCATCGGGTTCGGCGCAGGGGGCGGCTCCGGCGACGGGGGAAAGGCCACCACCAAGGGAACGGGAGGTGCGGGCGGCGGCGGCGCCAAGGCGAGCCCGGTCGCGGTGCTGGTGGTGGAGCAGGGCAAGGTCCGGCTCGAGCGGATCGGCGGCTGAGACGGCCAGACGCGCCGCGCGAGCGGCGCAAGGAGGTGCGACGTGTTGCAGGTTCAGGAGATCCTGGAGGCCGTGGGCGCGGGGCTCGGAGAGGTGGCGAGCGGGGAGGCGGTGGTGGGGTCGCCCATCCAGCTCGGGCCGGTGACCGTCTTCCCCATCTCCCGGGTGAGCCTCGGCCTCGGGGGCGGCGGTGGCGAGGGAGAGGGCGAGGCCAAGGGAGAGCGGAAGGAACGCGGGCCGGAGTCCGGCGTCGGCGGCGGCTCCGGCGGGGGCGCCAGGGCCAGGCCGGTGGCGGTCCTGGTCGCGTCGCCGGAGGGGGTGAGCGTGCTCTCCATCCCGGATCGGAAGGGGAAGCTCGACGCGATCCTCGAGAAGATCCCGGGGCTCATCGAGCGGATCCAGGCGATCAAGAAGTGATGCGCGGCCTGGCGGCGGCACCCCTTCCTCGGGTGCCCGTGCCGGCTCGGTCGAGGTCAGGACGACCCGTGCCCCGCTGGG
>DATIUR010000030.1:0-17618 GCA_035466675.1 Anaeromyxobacteraceae bacterium
GCACGTGGACGACATCGCGGAAGACTTCGAGGAGGCCTTCCCGGCGGCGAAGTAGGCGAGGCCGGCCGTGGGCCGGCCGAGCCGCGGTTGGCGGCCCCCGCGCCCTGCGGTAGTCTCCCCGGCCGGATGCCCCGCCCCGGGATCGCCGCCCGCACGGCGGGCCTCCTGCTCCTCGTCGCCCTGGGCGCCTCGGGGCTGGCCGGGATCTTCCTCGTCCGGGCGGAGGAGCGCGCCGAGCGGCGGCTGCTCGAGGACCGGGCCGCCACGCTGGCGAGCGCCGTGGAGAAGTCGCTCGGCGAGGCCATGCTCGAGCACCGGCCCGCCAGCATGCTCGCCGTCCTGGGCGCGATGGTACGCACGGAGGGAGTGGCCGGCGTCGCGCTGGCGGACACGGCGGGGCGGGTCCGCTTCGCCGCGGGTGAATATCCCGGCAGCGTCGCCACCGGCGCCCCTTTCGCCTGGACGGCGAGCCGTCTCTCGGTCTCCCGCCCGATCGCGAACGGCCCCGCCTGCCGGGGATGCCACCACGGCCCCACCGCCGGCGCACTCTTCGTGTCGCTCGACGCCTCGGGGGTGGGACCACGCGTCTCCGCCGCAGCCAGGCGGACGGCCCTCCTCCTCGCCGGAGCGATGCTCGCCACCGCGGCGGTGGTGGCCCTGGTCCTGCGGCGCGAGGTGGGCCGGCCGCTCGCCGCGCTCCGCGCCTTCGCCGAGAGGCTGGGGCGGGGCGATCTCGCGGCCCGGCCTCCCCGCGCTCCGGCGGAGCTGGGGGACCTCGCCGCGGCGCTCTCCGGCATGGCGGACCAGGTGGAGCGGAGCCACGCCGATCTCGAGACGCGCGTCGAGGACCGCACCGCCCAGCTCGCCAAGGCCCTGGCGGAGGCGAATTCCGCCCGGGAGGCCCGGGCGGCCGACCTCCGGCGGCTCCAGGCCGTCATCGACTCGATGGTGGAGGGGGTCCTCTTCATCGACGCCGAGGACCGGATCGCCCTCGTCAACCAGGCGGGGCGCGCCCTCCGGAGCATCGGCGGCGACACCGGTCGGGCCCTGCGCGACTGCCACCCCTCGGTGGCCCACGGCCTGCTGGACCGCGTCCTCGGGTACCTCCGCAACGGAGACGACGCGGGCCCTCCGCACTCCATCCTCAAGGAGCGGGAGCAGCGATTCGAGACCACCTACGCGCCGGTCCGGCTGCCGGACGGGACCTACCTGGGCACGGTGATGGTGATCCGCGACATCGCCGAGCGCCGGAGCCTGGAGAGGCGCCTGCTCGACGCCGAGCGGCTGGCCGGCCTGGGACAGATGTCGGCGCAGATCGCCCACGAGCTCCGCAACCCCCTCAATGCCATCGGCGGCGCCGCCCAGTACCTCCGGCGCCGCCTGGGCGAGGACGCCGAGGTGGCCGAGTATTCCGCTCTCATCGGCGACGAGGTGCAGCGCGTGAACCGGTTCGTCTCGGCGCTCCTCGGGGTGGCGCGCCCGGCCGAGCCCGTCCTCGCCTCCACCAACGTGAACCGGCTCCTGCGTGAAGCCGCCCGGCGTGCCGCGGTGGCGCGGGGCCTTCCGGGTGACGCGGTCCGGCTCGACCTGGCCGCCGATCTGCCCCCGCTCGACCTGGATGCCCCCATGATCACCGAGGCCCTGGTGAACCTGCTCACGAACGCCTTCGAGGCCGGCGGCGAGGCAGGCCCGGAGGTGGCGAGCCGGTACGAGACCCGGGGAGGCGAGGCGACGGTCGTGATCGAGGTCCGCGACCGCGGATGCGGCATCCCGGCCGACCAGATCGACGAGGTGCTCCGCCCATTCGTCACCACGAAGCCCGGAGGACACGGCCTCGGGCTCGTGGTGGTGACCCGGGCGGTGGAGCAGCACCGGGCCCGGTTCGAACTCGGGCCGCGGGAGGGAGGGGGCACCGTTGCCCGCGTGCGCTTCCCGGTCCGGCGCACGACCGACCGGCAGGCGCTCGCGATCGCGGGCGGGAACGCCGGGGAGCGCGCGTGACCGGCGAGGGGCTCATCCTCCTCGTGGACGACGATCCCGGCACCCGCAAGGTGGCGCGGGCGAACCTCGGGCTGGAGGGATTCGAGGTGCTGCTGGCCTCCTCCGGCGCGGAAGCGCTCGCGCGCCTCGCGGAGAGCGACCCGCTGGCCCTCGTCTCCGACCTTCGCATGCCCGACCTCGACGGCATCGCCCTCATGGAGCGGGTGCACGCCCTGCGGCCCGGCTTGCCGGTGATCCTCGTCACCGCGCACGCCACCGTGGAGACGGCCGTCCAGGCCATGCGCAAGGGGGCGGTCCACTACCTCACCAAGCCCATCCGCTTCGACGAGCTGGCGGCGGTCCTCCGCAACGCGGTGGCCCACGAGCGGGCGCGGCGCGATCTGGTCCGGCTGCGGGGCGAGTTGGAGCGCGCCAGCGGCTTCGAGGACATGGTGGGTTCCTCCCCCGAGATGCGAACGGTCTTCGACTCCGTGGAGCGGGTGGCCGGCACGGACGCCACGGTGCTCCTCCAGGGAGAGACCGGCACCGGCAAGGAGCTGGTCGCCCGCGCCATCCATCGCAGGTCGCCGCGGGGGGAGCGGAGCTTCGTGGCGGTGAACTGCTCGGCCGTGCCGCGGGAGCTGATGGAGAGCGAGTTCTTCGGGCACGAGAAGGGCTCCTTCACCGGCGCGACCCTGCGCCGGACGGGCCGGTTCGAGCAGGCGGACGGCTCGACCCTCTTCCTCGACGAGGTGGGAGACCTCGACCTCGCCCTGCAGGCGAAGCTCCTGCGGGCCCTGCAGGACGGCGAGATCACGCGCGTGGGCGGGGACCGCGCCGTCCGCGTGGACGTCCGGATCGTGGCGGCCACGAACCGCGACATCGAGGCCCTGGTCAAGGAGGGCCGTTTCCGGAACGACCTCTACTACCGGCTGAACGTCATCCCGATCCGGCTCCCGCCCCTCCGAGAGCACCCGAGCGACCTGCCCGCGCTGATGGACCACTTCCTGCGGTCCTTCGCGGAGCGGTACGGCCGGGCCGCCTCCCCGGCGCCGCCCGAGGTGATGGCCGCGGCGGGGGCGTATCCCTGGCCGGGCAACGTGCGCGAGTTGCGCAACGCCTGCGAGCGCGCGGTCCTGATGGGATGGGCGGCGGTGGCGCCCATCCTGGGGGCCGTCCCGGCCGCGGGGGGGTCGCTCGAGGCGTCGGCCGACTTCTCGCTGCCGCTCCTCGCGGCGCGCGCGCTGCTCGTCGAGCGCTTCGAGCGCGAGTACCTGAGCCGGCTGCTCAAGGAGCACAAGGGCCGCGTGGGCGAGGTCGCGCGCGCCGCCGGGATCGCGGAGCGAAACCTGTACGAGAAGATGAAGGCTTATGGGCTGAGCAGGGAGGATTACCGGTAGCGCTTCGGATGCGCCCATCCGGTCTCCGGGCGCCGGGATCCGAAGCGGCCGCTTGCCCCGCGCGGGGCCCTCAGTGCCGACGCGCCCTTACCCGACGTGACGGCACCGGCGCCCTGGCAGGGGACTTGCCTACTCGGGACCGACGCGCGATCGCCTGCGAGGACCCTCCATGCCCGCCCTGCCCCTCTCCCTCCCCGCCGCCACGCTCGCCGCCGCCGTCGGCCTCGCCGCGGGCGTGGTCGGCTACGGGTTCGTCTACGCGAAGGGCTCGAGCTACCTCGGGAACGACCCGGCCACCTGCGCGAACTGCCACGTCATGCAGGGCCACTACGACGGCTGGCAGAAGTCCTCCCACCACGGCTTCGCCACCTGCAACGACTGCCACACGCCCTCGCACCCGATCCTGAAGGTCGTGGTGAAGGCGGAGAACGGGTTCCATCACTCCTGGGCCTTCACCACCGGAGGATTCCCCGACGTGATCCGCGCGCGGCCGGAGAGCCGCGCCGTGGTCGAGCAGCGGTGCCGCGAGTGCCACGCGGACCTGGTCGCCTCCATGGGGGCCGGCCACGGCGAGTCGTGCCTGCGCTGCCACGATCAGGTGGGGCACCTGCGCTGACCTCTTCGCGCCTCTTCACCCAAGGAGAACGACATGACCCTCGAGCAGAAGCCCCGGAGCCGTGGCCTCCTCGTCGCACTGGTGGCCGTCTCCTGCGCGCTGGTCGCCGTCCTGGCCGGAGCCCTGATCGCGAACATCGCGGCGAAGAAGGAGCAGGCCAGGGTCCCGAGCGTCCGGGTGGTCGAGATCACCGACGACACCGAGGACCCGGCGGTGTGGGGCAAGAACTTCCCCGTCGAGTACGATCTGTACAAGAAGACCACCGACATGGCGCGCACCAAGTACGGCGGCTCGGAGGCGATCCCCCGCTCGCCGACCCCGAGCGACCCGCGCGCGGTCACGTCGCAGTCGAAGGTGGACCTCGACCCCCGCCTCAAGACCATGTGGGCCGGGTACGCCTTCGCCGCCGACTTCCGCGAGGAGCGCGGCCACGCCTACACGCTCGAGGACCAGCTCTTCACGCAGCGCCAGGTGGTCGTGAAGCAGCCGGGGACCTGCGCGCAGTGCCACGCCTCGGTGTACGTGCCCATGAAGAGGCTCGGCGGCGGCGACATCTGGAAGGGCTTCGAGGTCCTGAACCAGGTCCCGTACCTCGAGGCGGCGAAGGAGCACTTCAAGCACCCGGTCGCATGCATCGACTGCCACGATCCCGCCACCATGGCGCTCCGGATCACGCGGCCGGCCTTCATCGAGGGGATCCGGGCCTACAAGGCGACCCAGGGCGTGAAGGACTACGACCCGAACTCGATGGCGTCCCGGCAGGAGATGCGGGCCTTCGTGTGCGGCCAGTGCCACGTCGAGTACTACTTCAAGGGCAAGGAGAAGCGGCTCACCTTCCCCTGGCACAAGGGGCTCCGGGCGGACGACGCCCTGGCCTACTACGACGAGGTCGGCTTCCGCGACTGGACGCACAAGGAGTCGGGCGCTCCCACGCTCAAGGCCCAGCACCCCGAGTTCGAGATGTGGAGCCAGGGCATCCACGCCCGCTCGGGCGTCGCCTGCGCCGACTGCCACATGCCCTACATCCGGGTGGGCGGGACCAAGGTCTCCGACCACTGGGTGCGGAGCCCGGTGCTCAACCTGAACCGCGCCTGCCAGGGCTGCCACAAGTGGCCGGAGACGGAGCTCAAGGCCCGCGTCGAGGCGATCCAGGACAAGCACATGACCCTGCGCGAGCAGGCCTTCGACGCGCTGGTGGCGCTCATCGGCGAGATCCAGTCGGCGAAGGGGGCGGGCCGATCCGACGCCGAGCTCGAGACCGCCCGCTACCTGCAGCGCCGGGCCCAGTTCCTCTTCGACTTCGTCGAGGCGGAGAACTCCACCGGCTTCCACGCGCCGCAGGAGGCCGCCCGCGTGCTCTTCGCGTCGATCGACGCCTCGCGACAGGGGCAGCTCGCCCTGCGCGACGCGAAGTACCGGCCCACCGTGGCGGTGGTGAGCATCCCGCCGCCGCCCCCGCCGGCCGCGCCGGCGCCGGCGCCGGCGAAGTAGCCGGGCCTCGCGGCAGAGACCGCCCTCAGGGACCGACCAGACCGGCCACCGCGACCGCCGCCGCGGCCGCCCCCGCGATCGACTCCCCCGCGATCGCCCCGGCGGCGGCTGCCGGGCCCAGGGCCTCGGCGGAGGCGGGCCAGCGCCGCCGCCAGGCGGCCCCGAGGAGCGCGCCCGCGCAGAGGGCGGCCGCGAAACGCGCCGGGGCGATGAATCCCATCCCCAGCGCCCCCGGCGTGGGCAGGAAGCGGATCCGGCCTCCCAGGGCCTCGAGGGCGACGCCGGCCGCGAAGGCGATCGCCGCGGCGGCGAGCGCCCCCGGGGGAAGGCCGGCGCCTCCGCCGGTCACGAGCTCCGCCACCGCCTTCCAGGGGACGGCCATGGGCGCGGGCAGGGCGGCCGTCCCGATGCCGTGGGCGCGGACCAGGAAGGCATAGGCGGGGAGCGAGACGGCCCCCCCGAGCAGCGCGCCCGCCAGCATGGCGCGGGCCTGGATGCCCGGCGAGGCGCCCAGGATCTGCCCGGCCCGGAGCGACCAGAGGGAGACACCCGCCTGCGCCGACTGGCCGGCGGCGAGCGCTCCCCCGGCCACGTTGGCCCCGGGGTCCGGCCCGGCGCCGAGCGAGACCTGGACCACCTGCGCCATCTCGCCGGCGGGCAGGATGTCGGTCTGCCCCGCCGCCCGCACGCTCACCGCGGCGAGCAGGAGGGCGAGGCCGAGCGCCAGGGCGGACCGGCCCGGCCCGAGCCCGACGCCCAGCGTGCAGGCCGCCAGCGCCAGGGCGGCGGCCGAGAGCCCGAGGGCCACCGCGCCCCGCGCCCGCGGCCCGGCCGACCGCCGGGCCTGCCGCAGGTCGCGCAGCGCGCCCAGGAAGGCGCGCCGCTGCCGCACGATGGAGACGAGCGCACCCCCGAGGACGAGCCCCACGCCCGGCCAGGCGAGCCAGGCCACGAGCGCGCCGTACTCCGGCGCGGGCACGGCCCCCGAGCGCACCAGGGCCGGGCCGAGCGCGGCCCAGGCCACGATCCCGCCCAGGAGCACCGAGAGGCCGTTCCGCGGCCCCACCACCATCCCGGCCCCGAACAGCATGGGGCTCCAGCCGATCCCGAGCGTGTAGGCGGACGCGGGCGCGCCGGCCAGGGTCCCGGGAAGGGCCGCGGCGGCCGGGATGGCGCGCCAGACGTCGCGGAGCAGGGTGACGGCCGCCGCGGCGGCCCCGGCCACCGCCAGGACGCCCGCCCGCGTGGCGGCGCCGGTCCCGGCGTGCAGCGCCCGGATCACCTGTGCCGTCGCGACGCCGGTCGGGAAGGGCAGGCCCTCCTCCTCGAGCAGGCGGCGCCGCAACGCCAGCGCCCAGAGGATCCCGAGCACCGCCGCCGAGAGGCCGAGCGCCACCACCGCCCAGAGGGGCGGCGCGATCCCCAGCAGCGCCAGCGCGGGCACCGCGCCGAGCAGGCCGAAGGTCGCGGGCGCGGCGCCCACCGAGGTGGCGGCCGTCTGCACCACGTTGTGCTCCCTCTCGCCCAGGGGACCGCCCCGGCGCGACGCGGCGGCGGCCAGCCCGGCGCCGAGAAGCGTGGCCGTGACGTGGCCGGTGTCCCACCAGCCGGTCTTGAGCCCCATGTAGAGGTTGCCCACCGCCAGGAGGACCCCCACCGAGAGCCCGGTGGCGAGGGCGCGCCCGCTCAGCTCGGGCCGGGGTGCGTCGGGGCGATCGGGCGCGGGCGCCGACATCCCCGCATCTTAGCCCCGTAGGCCGCGGCCCCGGAGGACTCCCGTCAGCGCCCGATCTCGGCGAGGAAGCTCGTGCCCACCGGCGCGGCCACGCCGAAGAACTCGGCCACCGTGGCGCCCACGTCGGCGAACGAGCCGCGCGTGCCGAGGCTGCCGCCGCCGCGGCCGGGCGCGTGCACGAGGAGCGGGACGTACTCCCGCGAGTGATCCGTGGAGGGGGTGGTCGGGTCGCAGCCGTGGTCGGCCGTGACGACGGCCAGATCCGCGGGGCCGAGCCGGGCGAGCAGCCGCGGGACGGCCCGGTCCAGCTCCTCGAGCGCCCGCGCGTACCCGGCCGGATCGTTCCGGTGCCCGTAGAGCATGTCGAAGTCCACCAGGTTCACGAACAGGAGCCCCCGGTCCACCCGACCGAGCAGCTCCTCGGTCCGGGCGATCCCGTCGGCGTTCCCGGCGGTGTGGACCTCCTCGGTGATGCCCCGGTGGTCGAAGACGTCCGGGATCTTTCCCACCCCGATCACCGGGACGCCCGCCTCGACCAGGCTCTCGAGCACCGTCCGCGCCGGCGGGGCCAGGGAGAAGTCCTTCCGGTGGTACGTGCGCACGTACCTTCCCGGCGTCCCCACGAAGGGGCGCGCGATCACGCGCGCCACGTTCCAGCGGTCGAGCTGCCGTCGCGCCACCCGGCACCAGGCGTAGAGGGTCTCGAGGGGCACCGTCTCCTCGTGCGCCGCGATCTGGAAGACCGAGTCGGCGGAGGTGTAGACGATGGGCTTCCCGGTCCGCTGGTGCTCCTCGCCCAGCTCCTGGATGATGACGGTCCCGCTCGCGGCCACGTTTCCGAGCACGCCGGGGACGCCGGTCTCCGCCACGAAGGGCTCCAGGATCTCCCCGGGGAAGCCGCCCGGGAAGAGCGCCAGCGGCTCGTCCAGCACCACGCCCATCATCTCCCAGTGGCCGGTGGTGGTGTCCTTCCCGGGCGACCGCGCCGCCATCCTCCCGTGGAAGGCCCGCGGGGCGGGGTCCGGGGGGACGCCCTGGATCCGGGTGAGGTGCCCGAGGCCCATCGCCCCGAGGTTGGGCAGGGAGAGGCCGCCCACCGCGCGGCTGGTGTTGCCGAGCGTGTCCGAGCCCTCGTCGCCGTAGGCGCCGGCGTCCGGCATGGCGCCGCACCCGGCGCTGTCCGCCACCAGGAGCAGGAAGCGTCGGTTCACGGCCGGAACGCCCCCGTCACGATCGCCACCGACTGGCTCGAGCCGATCCGGCTCGCCCCCGCAACGATCATCGCCCGCGCGTCGGCGGCGGTGCGGATCCCCCCCGACGCCTTGACGCCCATGCCGTCCCCGACCACGGCCCGCAGCAGGGCCACGTCCTCGACCGTCGCGCCGCCGCCGCCGAAGCCGGTGCTGGTCTTCACGAAGGCGGCCCCGGCGCACCGGGCCAGGGCGGCCGCCACCACCTTCCCGTCGCGGTCGAGCCGGGAGGTCTCGAGGATGACCTTCACCGGGACGGCCGCCGCCCGCACCACCGCCCGGAGGTCCTCGAGCACCCGCTCGGCGCGCCCGGAGAGCAGCGCCGGGAGGGGCGCCACCAGGTCGATCTCGTCGGCGCCGGCGCGCACCGCCTCGACCGCCTCCGCCACCCGCGCCGCGGTCGCGCCCTCGCCCCGGGGGAAGTCCACCACCGCCGCCGCGAGGACGCCCGAGCCGCGGAGGAGCCGCTTCGCGTCGGCCACCGCGTCCCCGTGCACGCAGACGGCGGCGAAGCCGTGCCGGCGGGCCTCGTCGCAGAGGCGCTCCAGGTCCGCTCGGCTCGCGCCGGACGCGAGCAGGGTGTGGTCGAGGTAGGGGGCCAGGTCGGCGGGGGTCCGGATGGCCTCGAGGGGGAGCGGCGCGGGCATCGGGGGTCGGGGGCTGGTCGGGTCGTGCCGGGATCGGCTCGTTCAGCGCCCGCCGGAGAGCTTCAGCACCTCGCCCTCCCCGCAGGCGCCGTCCTCCTCCTCGTCGATCCAGGGATCCTGCCCGGTCGCCGCCTCGAGGCGGGCGGCCAGGTCCCGGTCGAGCAGGTGGGACGGGACCACGCGGGCGAGCGCGTGGAGCAGGTTCCCCTTCACCGCCGGGTGCTCGGCCGAGAGCTCGGCCAGGAGCGCCTTGACCCGCTTGCGGCGGAGGTTGGGCTGGGAGCCGCACAGGTCGCAGGGCACCACCGGGAAGCGCATCGCCTCCGCGAACTCGGCGATCTCCTCCTCGGGCGCGTAGCAGAGCGGACGGATGACGACGTTCCTTCCGTCGGCGGCGCGGAGCCGGGGCGGCATGCTCCGGAGCGCCCCGGAGTAGAGCGCCGAGAGGAGCAGCGTCTCGACGAGGTCGTCGCGGTGGTGGCCGAGCGCGATCTTGCTGCAGCCCATCTCCTCCGCCGCGCCGTACAGCACGCCCCGCCGCAGGCGCGAGCAGACCGGGCAGGTGGTCTTCCCCTCCGGGACGAGGCGCCGCACGACCGAGTAGGTGTCCCGGCGGATCATCCGGTAGGGCACGCCCACGCTGCGGAGGTGCTCCTCCACGACGTGGGCCGGGTAGCCCGGCTGCCCCTGGTCGAGGTTCACCGCCACGAGGTCGAAGCGGACCGGCGCCCGCTCCCGCAGCCGCGCCAGCAGGTGGAGGAGGGTGAGGCTGTCCTTCCCCCCGGAGACCGCCACCAGGATGCGGTCCCCGCCGGCCACCAGGTCGAAGTCGGCGATCGCCTCCCCCACCCGGCGCAGCAGCCTCTTCTCCAACCTCTCGATCCGATCTCGCATCCGGCTCGTTGTTACCCCAGGAGCGGCCCGCCCGCCTCGAATTTCGTTTGACGTGCCTGGCGGCCCTGGGATAAAGCCGCGGTCTCCGTCGGGATCAGAGGGGAGCCATGCCTGCGAAGGACCTCGGCACGAAGTACGTCTGCTTCAAGTGCGGCACGAGGTTCTACGACCTCAGGAAGCCCGTGCCCGCCTGCCCGAAGTGCGGCGCCGACCAGCGGGAGAGCCCCGCCGTGAAGCCGCCCGCCCCCGAGAAGCGGCGCGCCCCTCCCCGGCCCCCCGTCGCCGCACCGGTGGTCGAGGAGGTCGAGGCGGAGGCCCTGGAGGACCTGGAAGAGGGCGAGGAGCCGGCCGACGAGGATGTCGACGAGGACGCCGAGCCCTAGGCGCCGGGCCCGGCCGGCGGTGCGACACGCCCGCCGCCTCCCGGGCGCCCCGCCCGGGGCCCGAAACCGCCGTTGACCCCCTGGGAGGCCGCTCCTATATCGGCGGCCGTGTCGATCGCCCAGGTCCGCCCCGCCCCCGCCCCGCTCGCCTACCTCCGCGACCTCGCCCTGCTCGCGAAGCCGCGGCTCTCGACGCTCGTCCTGGTCACCGCTTCGGGGGGGCTCGCGCTCGCGCCCGGCCGCATCGGCCTGGCCCGCGCCCTCCTGACGCTCCTCGGCACCGCGGCGGTGGTGGGCGCCGCCAACGCGCTCAACAACTACCTGGAGCGCGACATCGACGCCCGCATGCGCCGCACGCGGGATCGGCCGCTTCCGGCCGGCCGGGTGGAGCCGTTCGTGGCCCTCGGCCTGGGGATCGCCGTCCCGCTCTTCGCCATCCCCATGCTGGCGCTGGTGGCGAACCGCCTCACGGCCTTCCTGGCCCTGGTCGCCATCGCCACCTACGTCCTCGTCTACACGCCCATGAAGCAGCGGAGCGCGCTCGCGCTCTTCGTGGGCGCCCTCCCCGGCGCCATCCCCCCGCTCATGGGCTGGACCGCGGTGACGGGCCGGATCGATCCGGGGGGGCTCGCGCTCTTCTCCCTGCTCTTCTTCTGGCAGCTGCCGCACTTCCTGGCGGTGTCGATGTACCTCAAGGAAGACTACGCGCGCGGCGGGCTGCGCGTCTTCGCGCTCGTGCACGGGGACGAGCGGACGAAGCGCTGGATCGCGGCCACCGCGGCGGCCCTCCTCCCCGCCTCGCTGGCCCTGCTCCCCCTCGGGCTGGCCGGGCCCGCCTACGGCGCCGTGGCGGCGGCCTCCGGCGCCGCGCTCCTCCTGTACGCGCTGCGCGGCCTGCGGGGCATCGAGTCCACCCGCTGGGCGCGCTCGTTCTTCCTCGCCACGATCCTCCACCTCACCCTCCTCTTCGCGGCCTTGCTCGCCGGCCGGTAGCGACGGGGGGCGCGGTTGGGCGTCGCGGCGCGGCTCGCCCTTCAGGGGATCGCGTTCCGGTCCGGGGCGCGCGAGGTGCTGCGCGGCCTCTCCTTCGAGGCCGCGCCGGGCGAGATCCTGGGGCTGCTCGGCCCGAACGGCTCCGGGAAGAGCACGCTCTTCGCGATCCTCGCCGGGCTGCTCCGGCCCGACGCCGGCCGGATCCGCCTGGACGGGCGCGAGATCGACGCCGGGGCGCGCGCGCTGCGCGCCCGGACCGGCGTCGTCTTCCAGGAGCCGAGCCTCGACGGGAAGCTCGGGGCGGAGGAGAACCTGCGCCTCTCGGCCGCCCTCCACCGGGTTCCGGCCGCGCGGGCCCGGGAGCGGATCGCGGCCCTCCTCGAGGCGACCGGCCTGGCCGGCCGCGCCCGCGAGCCGGTGGAGCGCCTCTCCGGCGGGTTCCGCCGCCGGCTCGAGCTGGCGCGCGCCCTGGTCCACCGGCCCGCCCTGCTCCTCCTGGACGAGCCCACCACCGGGCTCGACGCGGCCGCCTTCCGGGCCGCCTGGGACGCGCTGGCGGCGCTCCGGCGGGAGGACGAGGTGACCGTGATCGTCGCCACCCACCGGCCGGACGAGGCGGAGCGGTGCGACCGGCTGGCGGTGCTGTCGCACGGCCGGATGGTGGCGTGCGACACGCCGGAGGCGCTCCGCGCCCGCGTGCCGGGCGACGTGGTGGTGGTGGAGGCCGACCAGCCCGAGACCCTGGCCGCCGAGATCGCCGCGCGCCTGGGGCTCCCCGCCCGCGCGCGCGAGGACGGGGTGCACGTGGAGCGCGAGCGGGGACACGAGCTGGTGCCCCGGATCGTGGAGGCCTTCCCGCCGGGCCGGCTGCGCTCGGTCTCCCTGCGCCGGCCCACGCTGGCCGACGCCTACCTGGCCCTGGCCGGGGAGGCCCTGGAGGAGGCGACCGCGTGACCGCCGCCTCCCGGCCCGAGGCATCCGGCGCCGTCCCGCTCCGCGCCGCCGTCGCCTACGACCTCGCCACGGTCGGCGTCCTGTGGCGCCGCGACCTGGTCCGCTTCTTCCGCCAGCCCTCGCGGCTGGCCGGCGCCCTCGGCCAGCCGATCCTCTTCTGGCTCGTCATCGGCTCGGGCCTGTCCGCCACCTTCCGGATGCCCGGGACCGACCTCTCCTACCTCGCCTACTTCTACCCGGGCGTGGTGCTGATGGTCGTGCTCTTCGCCGCCATCTTCACCACCCTCTCGGTCATCGAGGATCGGCACCGGGGGTTCCTGCAGGCGGTGCGGGCCGGGCCCGGATCCACGGGCGCGCTGGTGGTGGGCAAGGTGCTCGGCTCGGCCAGCGTGGCGCTCTCGCAGGCGGCCCTGTTCCTGGCCCTCGCCCCGGCCGCCGGATACCCCTTCGGCTCGGTGCGCTGGCCGCTCCTCGCCGCCGCGCTCGCCCTGGCCGCGGTCGGCCTCGCCGCCCTGGGCTTCGCGGTGGCCTGGGCGGTCGACAACGTGCAGGGCTACCACGCCATCCAGATGATGCTGCTCGTGCCCCTCTGGGCGGTCTCCGGCGCCATGTTCCCGCCCAGCCCCGAGCAGCCCGTCTTCTCCGCCCTGATGCGGCTCAACCCGGTCGCCTGGGCCGTCTCGGCCGCGCGGCGCGCCCTGGGGGGACCGGGGGCGCCCGGCGCCCTCCCCGGCTCCGCCGGCGGCGACCTCCTCGCGCTCGGGCTCTTCGCGCTCGCCGCGCTCGCGCTCGCCGTCCTCTCCACCCGCCGGAGCCGCCGCCCGTGACGCTCGCCGACCTCCTGCCCTCCGTGAACGCCGCGCTGAACGGGACGAGCGCCGTCCTGGCCGTGGCGGGCTTCGTCGCCATCCGCCGCGGCCGGCGGGACGTGCACCGGGCCCTGATGCTCTCGGCGGTCGCGGCCTCTGCCCTCTTCCTCGTCTCGTACCTGACCCGGGTGGCGCTCACCGGGACGCACCGCTTCCCGGGTTCCGGGTGGGCGAAGGCCCTCTACCTGGCCGTGCTGGCGAGCCACACCGTGCTCGCCGCCGCGGCGGCCCCGATGGTCCTCCGCACCCTCTTCCTGGCGCTGCGCGGCCGGTTCCCGGAGCACCGCCGCCTGGCGCGGTGGACGCTGCCCGTCTGGCTCTACGTCTCGGTGACGGGCGTCGCCGTCTACGTGGCGCTCTATCACCTGGCGCCGGCGACGCGGTGATGCCCAGGTGAACCGTCCTCGCCCTGGATCTCGTCCCTATCGGTCGCTCAGCCGCTTGAAGCAGACCACACCGTAATGCATGAGGAACAGCGCCCACCCGAGATCGGGATCGAGAATCATCACGTCGACGCCACCGAGTTGAAACACGTTCGAAAGGTCTCTGCCGATGTCAGAAGTACTGAGTCTGAACAGGGTGGAGAGGGGGTCCGACACCAGGTAGATCTCTCGCGGTTCCGGAACGGATGCCTTGTCGAGGAGCGACCGAAGGTCTACCCCCTCCGGCTCGAAGTCGTACGCCACGAGCGTGGCGGCGGTCTCGAACATGGCGTCGACGACCTGCACACCCGTCGCGCCGCTCTGCAGGCCGACCGCCTGGGCAAGCGAGGCGCGAATACGGTCGGCCTCGGCGCCGCTCACCATCACGTACTTCGGTGGACTCGAAGTGTAGTCGAACCAGCCAAACTCGGGTTCGTTTGTCATCTGCTCACCTTGCGTGGTGGCGGAGGTGGTGGGATCGGCGCTTGGCCTGCGCCTCCCGACGCAAGCGCCTGCGGGGTGCAGGGGCGGGACGCCACCTACAGCCTGTCTCGCAGCTCGTCGTGGTCGATCCCGAATACGCGGCAGACCTTGCGCGTCCTCCGGGGATGAGGCTGGTCGAACGGTTACGTCTACTTCGGCACGTCCACCACCGGCGGCACGTAGTCGGCCGCGCTCAGGGCGATCTCGATCCGCCGGTTCTCGCTCCGCCCCTCGGGCGTCTCGTTCGAGGCCACCGGGCGGTACTCCGAGAAGCCCGCCGCCCCGAGCATCTGCGGGTCGACCCCCTTCGACTGGAGGTAGCGGACCACCGCGATGGCCCGCGCGCCGGAGAGCTCCCAGTTGTCCTTGTAGCGGCCCTTGGCCCCGGTGGGCACGTCGTCGGTGTAGCCGGCCACGAGCACGTTCTTGCCGGCCAGCCCCTTGAACGCCTCGGCCACGGCGTCGAGCGCGCCCCGGCCGTCGGCGGCCAGCGTGGCCGAGCCGGAGGGGAACAGGATCTTGTCCCGGAGCTTCACGGTCATCTTGCCGCGCAGCTCGGAGATCTCCACCTGCCCGGCGGAGATCTGGGACTGGAGCGACTTCGTCAGCTTCTCGTACTGCGAGCTCTTCTGCTCCAGCGCCGCCAGCTCCTGCTCCGTCGTCTCCTGCCGCTTCTTGGCGGCGCCGAGCTCCTCCCGCACGGCGGCGAGCTGTCCCTCGAGGTCCTTGGCCTTCGCCTCGAGCGCGGCCGTGCGCGCCGCCTCGTCCTGGTACTGCTTCAGGTACTTGTCGGCCTCCGTGGACTTGGCGTCGTACTTGTCCTTGCTGATCCCGCATCCGGCCACGGCGACCGCGGCCATCGCGGTGAGTGCGAGCGTCCGCATGGAACCTCCTGGTTCGCGGGAGCATGCCCGGTCGCGGCGCCGCCCGCCTCCGAAAACCGAATACGCCCTCACCCGGGGGCCCTCCCGTGCGGTAGGATCCGTCGCATGAAGACGCACCTCGTCCTACTCGGAACGCTCGCGATCGCCTGCGGCGGCCCGGCCCGGATCGAGATGGAGCCCGGGTCGCTGCGCTTCTTCGGCCGCGGCCAGACGCTCACCGTGCACGCCACGCCGGTGGCGAAGAACGGCCGGCCGGTGCCGGGGAAGGTCTGCCGCTGGTCCTCCACCGACGAGAAGGTCGCCGCCGTGACCGGCCCGCACAACGAGGGCGCCGTCGTCTCCGCCGGGCCGGGATCGGCCGCGATCCGGTGCACCATCGGCGGCGTCTCGGCGGAGGTGCCGGTCACCGTGCGCGTGGTGGCGCGCGTCGCGGTCCAGCCCGCGCGGATCGAGGTGAAGATCCTGGACGAGGCGACCCCGGCCCCGCTCCGCGTCGAGGCCTTCGACGACACGGGCGCCCTGGTGCTCGGGCGGGCCGCGCTGGTGCGGTGCCTGAGCGAGGAGGTCTGCCGCGGCGACCAGCGCGGGCAGGTCTGGGGCGTCGCGCCGGGGGAGACCACGGCCACGGTGGAGGTGGAGGGCGCGACCAGCGCGCCGGTGTCGGTGAAGGTGATCGACGCCCGGACCGCCGAGGGAAAGCCCCAGCGCGTCACCGGCGACCCCATGGCGGAGATCGAGCGCGCGGTCCGCGCGCGGGAGGCCGAGGAGGCGAAGGCGCGGGCCGGCGCGGCGAAGCGGTGAGACTGGGCCGCTGCGGGGCCGCTACCTGCCGCCGCCCAGTCACCGCGTCTCGTCGGCGTGCGGCGCGCGGGGGCAGAGCCGGGCGTGGGCCGCGGCACGCTGCTTCGCGTCGTCCCCGAACGTCCCGGAGTCGCGCGCCGTCCGGACCGCGCCCCACAGCGCGTCGCAGCTGGCCGGGTCCCGCTCCAGCGCCTTGGCGTAGAGCCCGGCCAGGAGATCGAGCTTGGCGCCACGCGCCCGCTCGGTCTCGGCCATCTCGACGTAGGCCACCGCCGCCCCGCCGGTGCCTCCGGCCCCGTACTCGTCGATGGCCTGGTTCAGCTCCACCAGGGCGCGGGGGACGTTCCCCTGGCTCCGGTACATCCGGGCCAGCGCCACGCGCGCGTCCGGGAAGGGCTTGCCCAGGGAGATGGCCTTCTCGTACTGGCCCCTGGCCATGTCGGCGTCGCCGGCGGCCAGGTACGCGTCCCCGAGCAGGAGCGAGAGGCGCGGGTTCTCCCCGAGCCGCGTCACCGCGCGCTTCAGGACGTCGATGGCCTCCTTGGCTCCGCCGGGCTTGGCGAGCAGGGCCTCGGTCAGATCCACGTGGAAGTCGAGCCGGCGCCCGTCCATGCCGATCGCGCGCTGGATCGACTCGGCCGCGCCGGCCGCGTCGCCGTCGCGCAGCTTGCGGCGCCCCGTCAGGTAGGGGATCTCGGCGTTGGCCGGGTCGAGCTTCGAGGCGTTCTCCTCCTCGGCCTTGCCGTCGCCCGCACGCCCCTGCGCGTGGAGCACGCTCCCGCGCAGCACCCGCGCGATCGCCTGCTGGCGCTTCGAGGCCCCACCCTGCGGCGACACCACGAGGTCGAGCGCCTTCCACGCCTCCTCGAGCTGGCCGCGGTCCACGAGGAGGAAGGCCTTGCCGAGCAGCGAGGCGACGTGGTCCTTGTTGATCCGGAGGGCGTAGTCGTAGAACCCGGACGCCTGCAGCTCGTACCCGCCGCCGCGCCGGCGGAACTGCTCGGCCAGCATGGAGGCGGTGCGGACGTCCCCGGGGTTCGCCTTCTGGGCGCTCCCCAGCGTCGCCCGGGCGGCGTCCAGGTCGCCCGCCCGCATCTCCAGGATGCCCAGGGTCGACTCGAGCAGCGTGCTCTTCGCCCCCTCGCCCTCCCGGAACTTGCGCAGATCCTCGACCGCCTGCTTCGCGTCGCCCCCCTGGAAGCGCAGGATCGCCTCGGCCGCCACCAGGTGCGAGTGGGTGCCGAGCACCCGGCCCGCCTCGACGTGCTTGAGCGCCTCGTCGCGGATCGCGTCCGGCTCCCCGTGCTCCGCCCAGAGCAGGGCGTCCACGTAGGCGAGGAAGGCGTGGCCGGCGATCGACTGCCCGTCCTCGTCCAGGATCTCGCGGGCCTTTCCGGCCGCCTCCCGGTAGGCGGCGAACTGGTCCTTCTCGACGAGCTGCACCGTCTCCTTGAGCAGCTTGTCGATGTTCTCGATGCGGGCCTTGCGGGTCTTGTTGAAGACGAACCAGCCGCCCAGGGCCGCGGCCAGCACGGCGAAGAGCGCGAAGGTGGTGACGAGCGTCCCCTTCCCCTTGCGCCCCGCCTTCTGCCACTCGCCGGTCTTGCCCAGCGCGAACTCCTGCGTGGCGTACTTCTCGGCCAGCTCCTTCGCGTAGGCGGCACCGCGGGAGCGCCCCGGAGCGGGCTGGGGGACGGGCGTCGCCTCGTCGATCCGGAAGTCTCCCTCCTCGGCCGGCCGGCGCGCGGGCGCCTGCGAACGGCCCGCGGACGCCGCCGGCCGGGCGGGCTGGGCGCGAGTTCCGAACGGCGCCGCC
>DATIUR010000031.1:0-7585 GCA_035466675.1 Anaeromyxobacteraceae bacterium
TTCACGGCGGCCGCCTCTCGATCCGCCAGACGGGCGGACAGTCGTTCCCGGAACTCCTTGGCGGCGAACCCCGGCGGAGGTGTGAGCTTCAGGCGGGCCTTCTCGGGGAGTTGCCCCTTCTCGTCGAAGAAGTGCTTGGGACGCCGGACCTCGAAGGCTTCGCCGCCCACCCGCTCCGGTGCGGACCACAGCCCTGGCCACAGGTCCCCGGAGCGGACCAGGCCTGCCTCAACAGGATTCGCCAGGGTGTAGGCGGCCTTTTCGACGACGTCGTCCGGAAGGACGAGGGTGACGGCGCTGTAGCTGTCCGGGGCCCAGAAGGCCTCCCACCGTCCGAGGTAGGCGTTGAGGGCGCGGGCGACCAGGGCGTCGAGGAACTGCTGGAACGCAGGGAGACGCGCGTTCGGATCGGTCACGACAAGGTGGACGTGATTGGAGAGGACGCAAAAGGCGTGGACTAGGATGCCGAACCGCTCTGCCGCCACGGCGAGGAGGTAGAGGAAGACCTCGTTCACGGTCCTGGAGGGGCGCAGGAGGAACTGCCTCTGGGCGCACCTCCGCGTGACGAGGTAGGTGGCGCCGGGCAAGATCTGTCGAGGAGCGGTCACGGACCGCGGCAGGGCAGGAGCCGTGCCGGTGTCTCGGGCCCGATTCCCCTCCGACAATTCGGCCAGCGCTGGTCCGCGGTTCGGTCGCACAGGCCAAGAGCCGGAACTCTCGGTCCGGGCCCCGGGGAACTCTCGGTCCGGGCCCCGGGCCCCCGGGGCCCCGGGCCCCCGAGACCGGCCGTTGCGCTAGGGCGCGACCTCCGCGAGCAGCGCCCGCCACGCCTCCCGCTCGCGGGCCGGCTCGACCAGCGGCCGGAGCCTCGCCACCCAGGCGCGGAGCGAGGCGAGGAAGGCCTCGTCCTCCTCGACGCGGAGGAGCAGGCGTGCCAGGGCCTCGGCGTCGCCGGCCGGGAAGAGGCCGGGGTAGGCCGGGCCGAGGACGCCCACCGAGCCGTCCACGCGGGTGGAGAGGACGGGGACTCCGGCGGCGAGCGCCTCCGAGACGGCGTTCGACCCTCCCTCGAGCCGGGAGGTGACGAGGGCGATGGCGCTCCCGGCCAGGGTCCCGAGCGCCTCGCGGCGGGGGCGGTCGCCGCGCCAGGAGTAGCGCGGCTCCTCCGCCATGGCCGCGCGCGCCCGCTCCGCGGAGCCCGGGTCGAGCGGCGCCCCGAGGTGCACCACCCGGAGGCGCGAGCGGGCGGGGAGGCGGCGCAGGGCGGCCGCCGCCAGGCAGGGGTCCTTCACGGCGCGCAGGTGCGCGAGGAGGCACGCCTGGAAGACGCCGGAGGGCGCGGGGAGGGGAGGCACGGCCCGGGCGGACTGCACGATGGCGCGCGCGCGGGAGCGGAACTCGGCCGGCAGGGCCTCGATGCCGAGCGGCTGGAGCACCGTGATCCGGGTGGCCAGGGCGAGGCTTCGGCGCGCCTCGGCGGAGGCGGGCAGGTCCTGGTAGAGGTCGGTGCCCGCCATCGACACGATCAGCGGCGCGTCCGGCCGGCGCGCGCGCCAGCGCGCCGCCGAGGGGTGGCTCTTCGTGGCGTGGAGCGCCACCAGCACGTCGCCGGGCTGCCCGTCCCACTCGTCCACCAGGCGGACCCGGTGTCCGAGCGCCCGGAGGTGCCCGGCCCAGCGGAGGGCGGTCACCCGGTTCCCCTTGTGCGAGCCGCGCGAGGCCGGCGTGGCGACGACGATCCTCATTCCGCCGCGCAGGTCCGGAAGCCGGCCCACGGATCGCGCCGGTCGGGGGTGTAGAAGTTCCGCCAGGTGTTCCGGACGAGGCGCGCCGGCGTGGCGAAGCTGCCGCCGCGGAGCACCTTGTGCGTGCCGAACCAGGGCTCGGAGTACTCGCGGTACGGATCGGCCACGAAGCCCGGGTAGGGGAGGAAGTCGCTCGCGGTCCACTCCCAGACGTTGCCGACGAGCTGCCGGGCCCCGAAGGCGCTCTCGCCAGCCGCGAGCGCTCCCACGTCGATGGCGTGCAGCCCGCCTCCGGCCAGGTGGGCCCGGCGCGGCTCGGGCGGCGCGTCCCCCCACGGGAAGCGGCGCTTCGCGCCCCCGAGCCGGCCTCCCTCCGCGGCCGTGCCCGCGGCGGCCGCCTCCCACTCGGCCTCGGTGGGGAGGCGGCGCCCCGCCCAGCGGCAGAAGGCCTCGGCCTCGTGCCAGCAGACGTTCACCACGGGGCGATGCGGCTCGAGCGGCACGCGCCGGTCGAACTCGCGGCGAAGCCAGCCGCCGCCGTCCCGCTCCCAGTAGACCGGCTGCCCGGCGCCGCTCGACTCCCGGTGGCGCCAGCCGGCCTCGCTCCACAGCTCCCGGCGCCGGTAGCCGCCGTCCTCCACGAAGGCCGCGAACTCGGCCTGCGTGACCGGCGCCCGCGCGATGGAGAAGGGCCGCAGCTCGACCGGGTGGGCCCACTTCTCGTTGTCGAAGACGAACGGCTCCGCGGCGGTGGCGCCGAGCGGGAAGGTGCCGCCCGGAACCCGCACGTCCCCCGGCAGCGACCCGCCTCCCGGCGGCATCTCCGGGCCCGAGGGGAGCGGCGGGGAGGCGTAGCCGAGCGTCTGGTGCGTGAAGGCCATGGCCTCGACGTGCATGTCCTCGTGCAGGACGGCGAGCTTCACGAAGTACTCGTCCTGCGGGTCCGCCGGGCCGGCCAGGAGGTCCTGCACGGCCTCTTCCACCTGCCCGAGGTAGGCGAGCGTCGCCTCGAACGAGGGGAGCGGCAGGTCCCAGCGGAGGTCGTGGGCGATGGCGATGGAGTCGTAGAGCGCGTCCGAGTCCGGCCGGAACGACGGGCGCCCGCGCCGGCGCAGCACCCACCTCTCCTGGAACCAGGCCACGTGGCCCAGCTCCCAGAGCGGAGGGTTCACGATGGCGAGGCGCGGGCCGAGGAGCCACTCGCCCCGGAGCCCGCCGGCCAGGGCCAGCGTCCGGCGGCGTGCGTCGCGCACCCAGGAGGAGAGGACGGCCGACACCCTGCGGCTTGTAAGCGGACGATGCGCGGCCGGCAATCCCCACGCCCCGGCCGGGCACCCGCTCCCGGGCCGATTCGCCGCGGGGAGGAAGTCGCGGTAACGTCCCGGAGGCGGCATGGAGCCGATCTCCCTCACCCCCGGCGCGCTCGACCTCGCCCTCCTCCGGCGCGTCGCGCGCGCGCCGGCCCGCCTGGCGCTCGATCCGGCGGCCTGGTCCGCCGTGGACGCCGGCGCCGGCGCCATCGCCGCCATCGTGGAGCGGGGCGACGCGGCCTACGGCGTCAACACCGGCTTCGGGCGGCTCGCCTCGACCCACATCCCGGCCGCGCAGCTGGAGCTGCTCCAGCGGAACCTGGTCCTCTCGCACGCGGTGGGGGTGGGCGATCCGCTCCCCGGCCCGGTGGTCCGGCTTGCGCTCGCGCTCAAGGTCGCCGGTCTGGCGCGCGGCCACTCCGGCGTGCGCCGCCGGGTGGTCGAGGCGCTCCTGCGGCTTCTCGACGCCGACGTCCTGCCGGTGGTTCCGTCCAAGGGGTCGGTGGGCGCCTCCGGCGACCTCGCTCCGCTGGCCCACCTCTCGGCGGTGCTGCTCGGGATCGGCGAGGTGACCATCGAGGGCCGGCGCGCCGGCGCCGCCGAGGGGCTCCGGCGGGCGGGGCTCGAGCCCGTCACCCTGGCGGCCAAGGAGGGGCTCGCCCTGCTGAACGGCACGCAGGTCTCCACCGCCCTCGCGCTCGTCCACCTCTTCGAGGTCGAGGAGCTGTTCCAGGCGGCGCTGGTGGCCGGCGCGCTCTCGGTGGACGCCGCCGCCGGCTCGGTGAAGCCGTTCGACGAGCGGATCCACGCGCTGCGAGGCCACCCGGGCCAGGTGGAGGCGGCCGCCGCCTACCGGACGCTGCTCGAGGGCTCGGGGATCAACGTTTCCCACCGCGACTGCGGCAAGGTGCAGGACCCCTACAGCCTCCGCTGCCAGCCGCAGGTGATGGGCGCCTGCCTCGACCAGCTCCGCCAGGCCGGCGAGGTCCTGCGGAGGGAGGCGAACGCGGTCACCGACAACCCGCTCGTCTTCCCGGACACCCTGGAGGTGCTCTCGGGCGGGAACTTCCACGCCGAGCCGGTGGCGCTCGCCGCCGACGGCATCGCGCTGGCGGTGGCCGAGGTGGGTGCGCTCTCCGAGCGGCGCGTGGCGCTGCTCGTGGACGCGACCCTCTCCGGGCTCCCGCCCTTCCTGGTGCGGGACGGCGGCGTCAACTCCGGGTTCATGATCGCCCACGTCACCGCGGCGGCGCTCGCCAGCGAGAACAAGTCGCTCGCCCACCCGGCCTCGGTCGACTCCCTGCCCACCAGCGCCAACCAGGAGGATCACGTCTCCATGGCCACCTTCGCGGCGCGCCGGCTCGGGGACATGGCCGACAACACCGCCGGCATCGTGGCCATCGAGATCCTGGCCGCGGCGCAGGGGGTGGACCTGCGCGCGCCCCACGTCACGAGCCCGCGCCTGCGCGAGGTGGTCCGCGAGGTGCGCGCCCTGGTCCCGCACTACGACCTCGATCGCTGGTTCGCCCCGGACATCGAGGCGGTGACGGGGCTCGTCCGCCGGGGCGAGTTCTGGCGCCACTGCCCGCTCCGGTTCGCCTCGCAGGGGCCGCCGGGGAGCTGAGGCCGCCGCACCGTCGCCGAGGGGAGCGCCGCATGGACCCACGCCTGGACCCGAGCCGCCGCGTCCGCGCCCCGCGGGGCACGGTGCTCACCTGCCGGAGCTGGCTCACCGAGGCGGCCTTCCGGATGATCCAGAACAACCTCGACCCGGAGGTGGCCGAGCACCCCGAGTCGCTGGTGGTGTACGGCGGCATCGGGCGGGCGGCCCGCGACTGGGCCTCGTTCGACGCCATCCTGGCGGCGCTCCGCGCCCTGGGCGACGACGAGACGCTCCTCGTGCAGAGCGGCAAGCCCGTCGGCGTCTTCCGCACCCAGCCCGACGCGCCCCGGGTGCTCCTCGCCAACGCGAACCTGGTGCCGCGCTGGGCCACCTGGGAGCACTTCCACGAGCTCGACCGCAAGGGCCTCATGATGTTCGGGCAGATGACGGCCGGCTCCTGGATCTACATCGGCAGCCAGGGGATCGTGCAGGGGACCTGGGAGACCTTCGCGGCGGTGGCCCGGACCCACTTCGGCGGCGAGGCGCGCGGGCGCTGGATCCTCACCGGGGGCCTGGGCGGGATGGGGGGCGCGCAGCCGCTCGCCGCCACCATGGCCGGCTTCTCCATGCTGGCGGTGGAGTGCGATCCGACCCGGATCGAGCGGCGGCTCGCCACCCGCTGGCTCGACGCGCGGGCGGACTCGCTCGACCAGGCACTCGAGCTCCTCGACCGGGCGCGGGCCGAGGGGCGCGCCGTGTCGGTGGGCCTGCTCGGCAACGCCGCGGACGTCTTCGAGGAGGTGGCGCGGCGCGGGCTCCTCCCCGACGCGGTCACCGACCAGACGAGCGCGCACGACCCGGTCCACGGCTACCTGCCGCAGGGCTGGACGCTGGAGCGCTGGCGGGCCGCGCAGCGGGACGATCCGCAGTCGGTCGTGCTGCCCGCGAAGCGCTCCATGGCCGCGCAGGTGCGCGCCATGCTGGCCCTGAAGCGGCGCGGCGCGGCCGTCTTCGACTACGGCAACAACATCCGGCAGGGGGCGAAGGACGTCGGCGTCGAGGACGCCTTCGACTTCCCCGGCTTCGTCCCGGCCTACGTCCGGCCGCTCTTCTGCGAGGGGAAGGGGCCGTTCCGCTGGGTGGCCCTCTCCGGTGACCCGGCCGACATCCACCGGACCGACGAGGAGGTGAAGCGCCTGCTCCCCGGCGACGCCACCCTGCACCGCTGGCTCGACCTGGCCCGGGAGCGCATCGCCTTCCAGGGGCTGCCGGCGCGCATCTGCTGGGCGGGGGTCCGCGACCGGGCCCGGCTCGGGCTCGCCTTCAACGAGCTGGTGCGGCGCGGCGAGGTGAAGGCCCCCGTCGTCATCGGGCGCGACCACCTCGACGCGGGGTCGGTGGCGAGCCCGAACCGCGAGACCGAGGGGATGCGCGACGGCTCGGACGCCGTCTCGGACTGGCCCTTCCTGAACGCCCTGCTCAACACGGCCTCGGGGGCCACCTGGGTGTCGATCCACCACGGCGGCGGGGTGGGAATGGGCTACTCGCAGCACGCCGGCGTGGTGATCGTGGCGGACGGCACCGAGGCGGCGGCGCGGCGGCTCGAGCGCGTGCTCTGGAACGACCCGGCCAGCGGCGTCATGCGCCACGCCGACGCCGGCTACGACCTGGCCCTGAAGACCGCCCGCGACGTCGGGCTCGTCCTCCCCATGGTGAGGTGAGCGCCGTGTGGGACCTCCTGGTGCGGCGCGTCCGGATCGTGTCGCTCGCCCCCGGCGCCCCGCCGGACGGCCTCCCGGACGGCGCGCTGGCGGTGGCGGGCGGCCGCATCGCCTGGCTCGGGCGCGAGGCCGACCTGCCGGCCGGGGCCGGGTCGCCCGCCGAGCTCGAAGCCGGGGGAGGGCTCGTCACGCCGGGCCTCGTCGACTGCCACACCCACCTCGTCCACGCCGGGCACCGGGCCGGCGAGTGGGCGCGGAGGCTGGCCGGCGAGACGTACCCGGCGATCGCCCGCGGGGGCGGCGGGATCCTCGCCACCGTCCGGGCGACGCGCGCGGCGGACGAGGCTTCGCTCCTCGCGGCGAGCCTGCCCCGGCTCGACGCGCTCCTCGCCGACGGCGTCACCACCGTGGAGGTGAAGAGCGGCTACGGGCTCGAGCGGGAGGCCGAGCTCCGGATGCTCCGGGCGGCCCGGGCGCTCGGCCGCGAGCGCCGCGTCGCCGTGAGGACGAGCTTCCTCGGCGCCCACGCCGTCCCGCCCGAGTTCGCGGGGAGGGCGGACGCGTACCTCGCCCTCCTGTGCGACGACGTCCTCCCGGCCGCCCGGGCCGAGGGGCTGGTGGACGCGGTGGACGCCTACCTCGAGCCCTTCGCCTTCTCGGCGGAGCAGGTGGGCCGGCTCTTCGAGGCAGCCGCCCGCCTGGGCCTGCCGGTGCGGCTCCACGCCGACCAGCTCGGCGACCGGGGAGGCGCGGCGCTGGCGGCGCGCCACCGGGCCCTCTCCGCCGACCACCTGGAGCACGTCTCGCCGGAGGGGATCGCCGCGCTGGCGCGGGCCGGAACGGTGGCGGTGCTCCTCCCCGGGGCCTTCTACTTCCTGCGGGAGTCGACGCCCCCGCCCGTCGCGGCCCTGCGCGCCGCGGGTGTTCCCATGGCGGTGGCGACCGATCTCAACCCGGGCACGTCGCCGCTCGGCTCGCTGCTCGCCGCCGTGAACATGGCCTGCACGCTCCTCGGGCTCGGGCCCGCGGAGGCCCTGGCGGGCGCCACCCGCGAGGCCGCCCGCGCCCTGGGGCTCCCCGACCGCGGCGTGCTCGCGCCCGGGCTGCGCGCCGACCTGGCCCTCTGGGCCGCGGACCACCCCGTCGAGCTCGCCTCCCGGATCGGCCTCTCGCCGCTCGTCACCCGCGTCGTCGCCGGAGTCCCCG
>DATIUR010000032.1:0-4643 GCA_035466675.1 Anaeromyxobacteraceae bacterium
AAGGCGACGGCGAGGCCGTCCCGGGCCAGGGCCTTCATCGCCTCGGCCGCCTCCTCCACGGAGGCGGGCTCGACCGCCAGGCGGGGGCGCACCCCCAGGATGGCGTCGGCCTCGCCGGCCGCCCGGGGCCCGCTCACCACCGCTCCGCCAGCCCGGCCGTCTCGACGGGGTGCGGGCGGTAGGGCCCCGGCTTCTCGCCGCAGAGCCGGGGCGTGGGGAAGACCTTCCCGGGGTTCATGAGGGCGGCGCCGTCGAACGCGCAGCGGACCCGCTGCATGGTCTCGAGGTCGTCCGGCCCGAACTGCTCCGCCATGTAGCGGGCCTTCTCGGCGCCCACGCCGTGCTCCCCGGTGATGGAGCCGCCCGAGCGGATGCACAGGCGCAGGATCTCCCCGCCCAGGTGCGCGGCGCGCTCCTCCTCGCCGGGCTGGCGGGCGTCGTAGAGCACGAGCGGGTGCAGGTTCCCGTCGCCGGCGTGGAAGACGTTGGCCACCCGCAGGCCGGCCTCCCTCGCCATCCGGGCGATCTCGCGCAGCACCCGCGCGATCTCCGAGCGCGGGATGACTCCGTCCTCCACCAGGTAGTTGGGGCTGATCCGCCCCACCGCCGCGAACGCGGACTTGCGCCCCTGCCACATCAGGGCTCGCTCCGCCTCGTCGCGCGGGACGCGGACCTCCAGCGCGCCCGAGGCGCGGGCGATCTCGATGGCCCGGGCGGCCACGTGCTCCACCTCGGCCCGGGTCCCGTCGGCGTCCATGAGGAGCGCCGCGCCCACGTCCGGCCAGTCGAGCCCGGTCGCCTTCTTGGCCGCCTGGATGGCGAGCAGGTCCATCATCTCGATGGCCGCCGGCAGGATGCCCGCCGCGATGATGCCCGACACGGCCGCCCCCGCCTCGTCGGTGGAGGGGAAGGTGGCGAAGAACGTGCGGGTCACCTCGGGCTTGCGGAGGAGCTTCAGGGTCACCGCGGTGACGATGCCCATCATCCCCTCGCTCCCCACCAGCGGGGCGAGCAGGTCGTAGCCGGGGGGATCGGCGGCGGGTCCGCCCATCTCCACCACGCTCCCGTCGGAGAGGACCACCTCGGCGGCCAGCACGTGGTTGGTGGTGAACCCGTACTTGAGGCAGTGCGCCCCTCCGGAGTTCTCGGCCACGTTTCCGCCAACCGAGCACACCGGCTGGGAGGAGGGGTCCGGCGCGTAGTAGAAGCCCGCGCCGGCGACCGCCCTGGTGACGTCCAGGTTGATGACCCCCGGCTCGACACGCGCCCAGCCGTTCTCGAGATCCACCTCGAGGATGCGGCGCATGCGGGTGAGCGCCACCACCACCGAGCCCGGCGTGGGCCGGGCCCCGCCGGAGAGGCCGGTGCCGGCGCCGCGCGGGACGATGGGCACCCCGGCCTCGCGGGCGATCCGCACCACCTGCACCACCTCGGCGGTGGAGCCGGGCAGGACCACCAGGTCCGGGCGGGTGCGCCCGTGGGTGAGGCCGTCCGCCTCGTAGACGAGCAGCTCGGCCGGATCGGAGACGACGTGGCGCCGGCCCACCGCTGCGGCCATGCGGCGGGCCAGCACGTCGGTCGAGGGAGGCGGTCCGCTCACTGGTACACGACGCTCGGAAGCCACAGCCCGATCTGCGGGAAGAGGTAGAGGATGACGAGCGCGATCACCTGGATGACCATGAACGGCATCATGCCGGCGAAGATCTGGTTCAGCGTCACGTGGGGCGGCGATACGCCCTTCAGGTAGAACGCCGCCATGGCCACCGGGGGCGAGAGGAAGGCGGTCTGGAGGTTCAGCGCCACGAGCAGCCCGAAGAAGAGCGGGAGCTGGTCGCCGGTGACCCCGATGTCGGCCAGCCCCGGGTGGCTCTCGAAGTGGCCGAGCAGCGGCAGGAAGATGGGCATGAAGATGACGATGATCTCCGTCCACTCGAGCGGCCAGCCCAGGATGAAGATGATGAACTGGGCGAGCAGCAGGAACTGGAAGGGCGTCATGTCGAGCGACAGCACCCAGTGCTCGACCAGCTGCTGGCCGCCGAGCAGCGCGAAGGCCGCCGCGAAGATGCTGGAGCCGACGAAGAGCCAGCAGACCATGGCGGTGGTCTTGGCGGTGAGGAAGACCGACTCCTTGATCACGTCGAAGGTGAGCGCCCGGTAGGCCGCCGCCAGGATCAGCCCGCCGGTGGCGCCCATGGCCGCCGCCTCGGTGGGGGTGGCCCAGCCGAAGATGATGGTCCCGAGCACCGCCAGGATGAGGGCGGAGAGGGGGAAGAACGACCCGAGCAGCATCTTGAAGATCTCGAGCCGCTCGAAGGTGAAGGTGGCGTAGACGCCGACCAGCGCGAGCCCCGCCAGGGCGGCCACGATCCAGAACCACGTCGGCGCGGGCCTCCGCTCGGTGTGGCTTCCAGCCGCCGCCTCCTCGGCGGCCGGCGGCTTCGCGGCGGGCGGTGCCTTCGCGGCCGCCCTGCCCTCCTCCGGCGTCGGCTCGGCCAGGCCTCCGGCGGCCTCACCCTCCTCGGGCGGCGGCTCCTCCACGCCTCCGGCCAGGGCCTCCTCGCCCGCCGCCTCCCCGGAGTCGGCGCCCATCTCCTCCAGCCCGGCGGTCTCCACCACCTCCACCGTGGTCACGGCCTTGTGCGCGAGCGCGAGCGGCACGGTCGCCATGAGGAACGGGATCGTCGCCACGAAGAGCTGCTTCCAGACGGTCCGGCCCGGCACGCCGGCCAGCGAGGGGCGTCGGGCGGCGCGCAGGAGGCCCGGGAGGGCCCGCCGGGCGCCCTGCGCCCGGAGGCGCGTGGCCCACTCGGGCAGGTCCACGCGCGTCTCCTCCGGGGGCGGCCGGGGCGCGAGCTTCGGGTTGAGCCAGGCGCGGGCCATCACGTAGAGGACGTACAGGCCGGCCAGCATGATCCCCGGGAAGAAGGCGCCGGCGTAGAGCTGCACCACCGAGACGCTGGCCGTGGCGCCGTAGAGGATGAGCAGCACCGAGGGCGGGATGAGGATCCCCAGCGTCCCGCCGGCGGTGATGGCGCCGGCCGACAGCTTCACGTCGTATCCGGAGCGGAGCATGGCCGGCAGGGCCAGCAGGCCCATCAGCGTCACCACCGCCCCGATGATGCCGGTGGCGGTGGCGAAGACGGCGCAGGTCACCAGCGTCGCCACCGCCAGGGAGCCGGGGATCCTCCCGATGGCGAGGTGCAGGCTCTTGAAGAGCTTCGCGATCAGGTTCGCCCGCTCGACCAGGTAGCCCATGAAGACGAAGAGGGGCACCGCGATGAGGACGTCGTTCGTCATCACCCAGTAGGCCCGCTGCACCATGAGGTCGAGCGTCTGGCGGACGGCGATCTCGGGCGACTGGGCGCGGTAGGCGAGCCAGGTGAAGAGCACGCCCATGCCCATGAGCGTGAAGGCGGTGGGGAAGCCGAGCATGATGGCCACCACCACCAGGGAGAGCATGAGGAGGCCGAGGTGGCCGCTCGTCATCTTCGAGGGAGCCGGCAGCATCCAGATGGTGACCGCCACGATGACGGCCATCAGGGTGAGGCCGAAGAGCATCTCCTTGCGGATCTTGAGCTTCACGGGCGCTCCCCCTTCCCCGCCTCTGCCTGTGCCTTCTCCAGGACGAACTTGTCGAGCGCGGCGATGTCCTCGTCCTTCACGTGGACCATCTCCTTCAGCTTGTCGACGTCGACCTCCTCCACGTCCTCCTTGCGCGAGGGCCACGCGCCGTCCCGCAGGCAGACGACGCAGCGGACGATCTCGGCCGCCCCCTGCAGGAGCATCAGGGCCCCGGCGATGGGGATGAAGGTCTTGAAGGTGTAGATGGGCGGTCCCTCCAGCATGATGGACGACTGCTCGCGGATGGCCCAGGACTCGCCGGCGAAGATCACGCCGGCGTAGGCCAGCGCCACCGTGCCGGGGATGAAGAAGGCGAGGTAGAGCGTCAGGTCGATGGTGGCCTGGAGCCGTGGCGGGAAGAACCCGTAGAGCACGTCGCCCCGCACCATCCCCGACTTCGAGAGGGTGTAGGCGCCCGACATCATGAAGAGCACGCCGTAGAGCTGCAGCTGCGCGTCGAAGACCCAGGCGTGCGGCGCGTCGAAGAACCGCCGGGAGAGGACCTCCCAGGTCATGATGGCGGTGAGGCCCACGATGAGCCAGGAGAAGGCGTGGCCAACCCAGGTGCTGATCTTGTCGATGCCGAGGAGGATCCGCTGCATCCGTCGACTCCGGAGGCCTGCGAGGAGAGATGCCGCGGGCGTCGGCAGCCCGGCTTCGCCGGACGGCCGACGCCACGGGCGATCCAGATCTAGGTTAGCCCTTCTTCGCGGCCGGGAAGAAGTGGTTGAGGGCCATCTTGTAGTCGACGACGGTGTCGGCCTGCCACTTGCCGGCGCGCGCGGCGAACGCCTTCTGCGAGTCGAAGGCCTTCTTGAAGAGCGGGTTCTCGCCGCCCTTCTTGGCCAGCACGCCGTCCCAGATCTCGAGCTGCTTCTTCAGGACCGCCTCCGGCGTCCTGTAGAACTTGACCCCGTGCTTCTGCTGCAGCTCGATGTAGTCGGCCGAGTAGCGGTCGATGGCCTTCCACGACATGTCGGCGGAGGCCGCCTGCATGGCGTAGAGGAGGATGGACTTCAGGT
>DATIUR010000033.1:0-2097 GCA_035466675.1 Anaeromyxobacteraceae bacterium
GTCTGGGTCACCGCCGGCACGCGCGTCTTCGCCGTCGCCCTGGACGGAACCTCGATCCTGAACGGCGCAGGCTGCGACGTGGCCGGCACGCCCGCGTCCACGCCCGCGGTGATCGACGGCGTCGCGCCGGAGGTGGCGTTCGTCGCGTCGTCGGGGGGGAGAGTCTGGTCGGTCAAGGCATCGGCCGTTGCCGATGGGTGTGGGACCTTCAGCCCTCTCGTCGATCCCTACGTCGCCGGGCCGGCGGTCGACTCGGCCGGGCGCGTGCTCGCCGTCTCCGCCTCCGCCACGCCCGAGGCCTTTCTTCGCCAGTTCACGTACGATGGCGCCTTCGCGCAGGCCTGGGGCCCCGTCCGCCTCGGCGAGCAGCTGCTCTCCCAGCCCTCGGTGAGCGCGACCGACGCCTGCTGGATCGCCGCCGACGACTTCGGGACGCGAAGCCTCCTCGAGACGTCCGCCGCCGGCGCCTCCGGCGTCTCGATCGACCTCGCCGGCGCGAACGCGAGCGCCGCCGCCGTCCTGTCGGACGGCGACCTCGTCCTGAGCGTCGGGAGCTACCTCCGCCGCTTCTCTTCGACCGGCATCGCCCGGTGGACCCCGGCCGCCCCGCAGCTCGGCGGCGTCGGGCTCGCCCCGCTCGTGCTCGACGATGGCGTGGCCACGACCTTCCTCGTCCCCACCCGCTCCGGGACCGTCCACCTCGTCGCCACGGACGGGACCGTCGTCTGGAGCGGTACGCTCGCGACAGGCCAGGCGCTCGGCGAGGGCAACATCCACACCCCCGCCGGCTCCGCCTTCAGCCGCGCCTACTTCACGAGCGCCGACGGCAAGCTCCACCAGGTGATCGTGGACGGCGCCCTCGACACCGCCGCCCCCTGGCCCAAGGCCTGGCACGACCCGCGGAACACCGGCAACGCGGCGACGGGGTTCTGACGAGCGCGGCCGAGGCGGGACGGTATTTCGAGAGACGCGCCGCCCCGCGCAGGTCGCCCGTCCGGTTCGTGATCCGCGCGTCAACCGCCGGCTCCCGCCGGACCGGACACCGGCGTCGGTCCACTATCGCCGGCGATAGTGCTCTCACCCGTCCGGGTCGCCGGCCGCCCGGCCCGCCTGAACCTGGCCATGTGCTCGCGGCCGAAGGTTGTCTCCGCGTGAAGCAGGTTGTGGGGCCGGCAGCGCAGGCGCAGGTTCTCGACCGTCGACGGCCCGCCGGCCGCGGCGGACTCGACGTGGTCGAGCTCGAGCTGCCACCGGCTCTCGCAGCGCCGGCCGTCCTCCGACACGTACGTGCACCGGCCTCCGTCGCGCGCCCACACCGCCCGCCGCACCTCGGCCGGCACCGGCTCGCGCCGGCCCAGGGGGCGAGGCTTCGGGCCGGCCGGCTTCCGCTTCCGCCCCGGCTCGACCGCCCCCCGGCGCTTCCCGTGCTTCTCGATGGCGCAGCGTACGGCCTCGCGGAGGACGGCGCCCAGGTTCCCGTCGGGGATCCGGTGACTCAAGAGGCACCTCAGCGTCTCGATCTCCTCCCGGAACGCGCCATCGACGCTGACGCGCATCGACCACTGGTCGGCCGATACCGGGCTCATCGCCGTTCGGCTGGCCGGCCGCGCCGCAAGGGCGAGCGCGCACGGCAGGGTATTCACGGGCGGCACGCTCGGAGCTTCGGTCGGGGGAGCCTCGGCGCTCCTGCCGTCCGGCGGCCGCGCCTCGACGGTCTCGGCGGATCCTGCGCGTTCCGGTCCCGTCTCCGGCAGCTTCCGGATCTCTTCCCTGGGCGCGGGCCGGGGGATGAGGCTCACCACGAGCTGCCTCGTCTCCTCGTCGGTCCTGAAGGCGGCCCGGGCCACCATCTCCTCCAGGTTCTCCCTCGTGAGCACCGGCCGGAGGGTCACGGCGGTGGTGAGCGAGAGCCGCCCGTCCCGGAGCGGCGCCTCGAGGCCGGGGAACTCCCGGAGCACCCGCATGGCCCCGATGCGCCTGCCGGCGGCGCCCTCGCGGAGGCAGAACTGCCAGAGGGAGCCGTAGCCGGCCTCCCGCCAGGCCGGGCGGGCATCGAACGGCTCGAGGTAGCGGAGGAAGTCCACCTGGCGGCCGCGC
>DATIUR010000034.1:0-5972 GCA_035466675.1 Anaeromyxobacteraceae bacterium
GGCGAGGTGCGAGGCGAGCTTGACCGCGTCGATGAACTTCCGGCCCGCCTCCTTGCCGCCCTTGATCCCGAAGGAGAGCACCGCGCCGAAGCCGTTCCGGAGGAGCTTGCGGGCGCGGGCGTGGTGCGGGTGCGACTCGAGCCCGGGGTAGGTCACCCAGGAGACCCGGGGATGGCGCTCCAGCCACTTCGCGATGGCCAGGGTCGAGTCGCAGTGGCGCTGCACGCGCAGCGAGAGCGTCTCGAGCCCCTGCAGGAACTGGAAGGCGTTGAAGGGCGAGAGCGCGGGGCCCAGGTCGCGCAGGCCCTCCACCCGGGCCCGCACGATGAACTGGATGTTGCCGAAGGGGCCCTTGGGGCCGAACACGTCGTTGAAGACGAGGCCGTGGTAGCCGGGCGACGGGTCGGTGAAGAACGGGAACTTGCCGGAGGCGCCCCAGTCGAACTTCCCGGAGTCCACGATCACGCCGCCGATGGAGGTGCCGTGGCCGCCGATCCACTTGGTGGCCGACTCGACCACGATGTCGGCCCCCCACTCGATGGGCCGGCACAGGTAGCCGCAGGCGGCGAAGGTGTTGTCCACCACGAGCGGGATCCTCTCGTCGTGGGCCAGCTTGGCGAGCGCCTCCAGGTCCGGGATGTCGTAGCCCGGGTTGCCGATGGTCTCGACGTAGAGCGCCTTGGTCTTCCCGTCGATGGCCCTCTTCCAGGCGCCGAGGTCGTCCGGCTGGTCCACCAGGCGCACGCCGATGCCGAGGCGCGGGAAGGTCACCTTGAACTGGTTGTACGACCCGCCGTAGAGGCGCGACGACGAGACGAAGTTGTCGCCCGCCTGCGCGATGTTGCTGATGGCCAGGAACTGGGCGGCGTGGCCGGAGGCCGTCGCCAGCCCCGCCACCCCGCCCTCCAGCGCCGCCACCCGCTTCTCGAACACGTCGGTGGTCGGGTTCATGATGCGGGTGTAGATGTTCCCGAACTCCTGCAGCGCGAAGAGCCGCGCGCCGTGCTCGGCCGAGTCGAAGGTGTAGGACGTGGTCTGGTAGATGGGCACCGCGCGGGCGTGCGTGCCGGGCGCGGGCTCCTGGCCGGCGTGAACCTGCAGGGTCTCGAAGCGCGGCTTGCGGTGCGGGGGCAGGGCCATGGGCGATCCCTCCGTTTCGGCGTGTCCGTTAAAGTAGACGCGCATCCTAAAAGACGGATGGCCCCCTGTCAAGGCGGAGCGGCCCCTCCGGACCGTCGCAGGAGGGCGCCTTCCCGGTAGATTCGGGCCGCACCCGATCCCGACGCCTCGGAGCAGCCATGCCGCTCGACCCCCCCCCGCGCAGCGTTCCCGACCTGTTCCTCGCCCGCGTCGGCCTCACGCCGGACGCCGAGGCCTTCCGCCACCCGGTGGACGGCGGGTGGAGGTCGCTCACCTGGACCGAGACCGAGGCCCGCGTCCGCGCCATCTCCTCGGGCCTGCGCGCCCTCGGTCTCGAGGGGGAGCAGGTCTGCGCCCTGCTCTCGTCCACCCGGATCGAGTGGATCCTGGCCGACACCGGGATCCTCTGCGCCGGGGGGGCCACCAGCACCATCTACCCGTCCACGCTGGCGGAGGACTGCGCCTTCATCCTGGCCGACTCGGCCTCGGTCTTCGCCTTCGCCGAGAACGACGAGCAGGTGATGAAGCTCGCCTCGCGGCGCTCCGAGATGCCGGCCCTGCGCCATGTCGTCACCTTCGACGGCCGGCCCAGCGCGGACGGCTGGGTGATCACGCTCGCGCAGCTCGAGGAGAAGGGGCGCGCCTGGGACGCGGCGCACCCGGGCGCCTTCGAGGAGACGGTGCAGGCGATCCGGGGGGACGCGCTCGCCACGCTCATCTACACCTCCGGCACCACCGGACGGCCGAAGGGCGTGAAGCTCACCCACGACTGCTGGGTGTCGCAGTCGCTCGCCATCGAGAAGTCCGGGGTCCTCGACCACCCGGAGGCGGTGCAGTTCTTCTGGCTGCCGCTGGCCCACTCCTTCGGGAAGATGATCGGCACCGCCCAGCTGCGCATCGGCTTCCCCACCGCGGTGGACGGGCGGATCGACAAGATCGTCGAGAACCTGGGGCAGGTCCGGCCCACCTTCGTCTGCGCGGTGCCGCGCATCTTCGAGAAGGTGCACAACAGGATCCTCGCCAACGCAAGGGAGGGAGGGGCGGTCAAGGCGTCCATCTTCCGGTGGGCCCTCGGGGTGGGACTGGCGGTGTCGCGGCTCCGGACCCAGGGCAGGAGCCCCGGCGCCGCGCTGCGCCTCCAGCACGCCCTGGCGGACCGGCTGGTCTTCTCGAAGATCCGCCACCTCTTCGGCGGACGGCTCCGGTTCTTCGTCTCCGGGAGCGCGCCGCTCTCGAAGGACATCGCCGAGTTCTTCGACGCCATGGGGGTGCTCATCCTGGAGGGCTACGGCCTCACCGAGTCCTCCGCCGGCACGCACGTGAACCTCCCCTGGTCGGCGAAGATCGGGACGGTGGGGCCGGCCCTGCCCGGCATCGAGGTGCGGATCGCCGAGGACGGCGAGGTCCTGATGCGCGGCCCGTGGATCATGACCGGGTACCACGGCCTCCCCGAGCAGACCCGGGAGGCGCTCGACGAGCAGGGGTGGCTGCACACCGGCGACGTGGGGATGGTGGACCGCCAGGGGTTCCTCTCCATCACCGACCGGAAGAAGGACCTCATCAAGACCTCGGGCGGGAAGTACGTGGCGCCCACCGAGATCGAGTCGAAGCTGAAGGCGGTGTCGCCCCACGTGGCGCAGGTGCTCGTCCACGGGGACCGGCGGAACTTCGTGAGCGCCCTCGTCACCCTCGACCGGGACGCGATGGCCACCTGGGCGAAGGAGCAGGGCCTCTCCGCCCTGCCCCTCGAGGAGCTGGTCCGTCGCCCCGAGGTGATGGACCTCGTGCAGCGCGCCTTCGACAAGGTGAACGCGGGCCTGCCGCGCTTCGCCACGGTGAAGCGCTTCGCCATCCTGCCCGCCGAGTTCAGCGAGGCCGCCGGCGAGGTGACGCCGTCCCAGAAGCTGAAGCGCAAGGCGATCGAGCAGCGCTACCGGGACGTGCTCGACGGCCTCTACGCCGGGGCCGCGCCGGACTAGGGAGCGGCGAGCGCCCGCAGGCGGCCGAGGGCGCGCTCGGCCTCCTCCACGAACCGGTTGTCCACGCCCGCCCGCTGGGCCGCGGCCAGCGTCTGCTCGTAGAGGGCGATCGCCTTCCCGACGAGCACGCGGATCCGGTCGGACAGCTCGGCGCGGTAGAGGGCGGCTTCCTCCTCGCCCAGGCCGGGCGGCAGCGGCGCGGCGTCGATCTCGGCGTGGAGCCGCTCGTACAGCTCCCCGATGCGGTAGCCCGCCGCCACCGCCCACTCCGGCTCTCCCAGCCGGATGGCGCGGAGGTAGTGGCCCTGGGCCGAGAGCAGGAGCTGGGCCTTCTCCTCCAGGTCCCGCGCCAGGCCCTCCGGATCCGCGGAGTCGGGCGCGAGGCGCACCGCCTCGGTCCCGAGCCGGTACACCTCGCCCAGGTGGTACTCGGCCTGCGCGGCCGGGTACGGGTCCAGGCGCTCCCGCTCGCTCGCCGCCTGCCAGGTGGCCAGGGCGAGGCGGAGCGATCGCTCGGCCTCCTCCGCGTGCCCGGCCTCCAGCTCCACCACGCCGCGCTGCGCGAGGGCGCGGACGCGCTCGCCGGCGGCCAGGTCCTTCCGGGCCGCGACGCCGTCGAGGAGCGCGCGCGCCTCGGCCAGCTCGCCGAGGTGGTAGTGGCACTCCGCCAGGCGGAAGGAGACCCCGGCGCCGGCGGGGGCGTCGCCGCGGGAGGCCAGCGCCCGGAACCGCTCGAGCGCGGCGCGCCACTCCCCCAGCCGCTGGTGGGCGCGGCCGGCGTCGTGCAGGGCCGCGGCCGCGTGGGGCGAGGCCGGGAAGGCGTCGGCCAGGCGTCCCAGCGCGGCCGCCGCGCGGCGGAAGTCGCCCGCGCCGTAGGCCGCCGTGCCGATGGCCTGGAGCTCCGCCTCGTTCTTCCCGGCCAGCTCGGCCGAGGCGACGATCTCCTCCGGCGGGAAGCGGACCGCCTCGGCGCCGGGCCCGCGCGGCCCGGCGCAGGCACAGAGGGCGGCGAGGGCGACGAGGAGCCCCGGGGCGGGGGCGCGGCGAGGGGACATGCGGCGCGGCTCCCGGGCGGCGCTCATCCGGCCACGAGCTTGAGCTCCACGCGCCGCCGCCTGGGGCCGTCGAACTCGCACAGGAAGACGCCCTGCCAGGTGCCGAGCAGCAGCTCGCCGCGCTCCACGAGCAGCGTCACCGAGCTCCCCACCAGCGAGGCGGCGACGTGCGCGTCGCTGTTGCCCTCGGCGTGGCGGTAGGCCCCGCGGGCCGCGACCCGGGGGACCGCGTTCTCGAGGGCGAGGAGCAGGTCCCGGCGGACGTCCGGGTCGGCGTTCTCCTGGACGGTGAGGCCGGCGGTCGTGTGCGGGCAGTAGGCGACGAGGACGCCGTCCCTGGCCTTCGCGGCCGCGAGGGCGCGGCGGATGCGGTCGGTGACCTCGACGAGCGCGCGGCGCTCGGGGGTGTCGACGTCGAGCGGGGGGAGCAGCACGCCCCCGATCCTACCTCACCGGGCGATCCAGATCTCGACGCGGCGGTTGCGCTCCCGGCCGGGCGCGGTCTGGTTGGAGGCCACCGGCAGGGCGGCGCCGAAGCCGGCCACGGCCACCCCGGTGATGCCTCGCTGGGCGAGCGCCTTCGCCACCTGCTCGGCCCGGGACAGCGAGAGCCCCTGGTTCGCGGCCGGCACGCCCTGGGAGTCGGTGAAGCCGAGCACGCGCACGTCCGCGCCGTTGAGCCGGTTCTCGATGAGGTAGGCGGTCACGCGCTCGAGGTCCACGAGCGCGCGCGCGTCGAAGTCCGACGAGGCCGGCTCGAACCGGAACGTGCTGGAGAGGCGGATGGCGCCCCCGGTCAGCCGGACGTACTCGGCGGGGGCACCCCGGGGCGGCTCCCGCGGGGCGGTGGCGACCGACAGCTCCACGTAGCCGGACCTCTTCACCACCGCCTGGCCCTCGGGGCCGAGCGCGAACTGGACGAACCGGGGCAGGTGCGGGTTGTCGGGCCTGGGCAGCGTGTAGAAGTAGAGCCGGTGGGAGAGGAAGTAGTCCTCGGTGGCCAGCGTGAAGGCCGTGGGGACGAGCGGTGGCTCGCCTCCCTCGGAGACGGGCACGGCGCGGGTGCCGCGCACGAAGGGGAGGGTGACGTAGCCGATGCCCTGCGGATCCTGCGCCACCGCGTCGTTGATCTCCTGGGGAGAGGCGAGGCGGCGGGCCTCCGGCGCGTAGGGGATCTTCTCGAGGACCAGGTTGCGGAAGAGCTCGGTGAGCCCCAGCTTCTCGTCCCCGGCGTAGACGTGGATGGGGGAGGCCTGACCGCCCACCCCGGACCAGTCGGCGACGGCGCCGCCGAAGACCTCGGCCAGCTGCTTGCGGTCGAGCTGCGGGACGCGGTTGTCCGGGTTGACGATGACGGCCACGCCCGAGAGAGCGACCACGTGCTCCCGGCCCGGCGTCGTCATCGGTCCGAAGGCGTCGAGCTTCTGCTGCCACTCGGGCCGGATGCGCCGGCCGGCCATGGCCACGTCGAGGCGGCCGGCCGCCAGCTCCGCGAAGCCGTCGGGCGTGTTCATCCCCTCGACGGCGATGACCCATGGCTTCCCGCCCTTCATCCCCCGGACGGTGAACCGGTACGTGTCGAGCTTCTGGACCTCGACGTCGCGGACCTCGAGGGCCTCGAGGTACGCCTTGGCCATGGCGGGGGCGAGCTCGACGGCGAACGACTTGGCGCCGCCGATGCGCAGGATGGCCGCCGTGCCGGCCGCCGCGCCCCCGGGAGCGCCGGCGGCGGGAGCGTCGGGCCCCGACCGCGACACGGCCCAGAGCGCGAGGCCGACGGCGAGGGCCAGCACCGCGC
>DATIUR010000035.1:0-5127 GCA_035466675.1 Anaeromyxobacteraceae bacterium
ACCTCGACGTGGCCGAGATCGACGGGAGCGAGGTGGAGGAGGTCGAGGAGATCGAGGCGGCGGAGCCGCCTCACCCCGCCGCGACCGACCCGCGCGTTCTCGTGGCCGCGTCGGACCCGGACGTGGAGATCCTGGTCGGGCACGACGAGGGCGAGGTGGTCAAGACGGTGCGGGCCGACGGCCGCCGCACCGTGCTGGTGGTGGACGACGAGCCGGAGATCCGCCGGCTGGTGCAGCGCACCCTCCAGGCCAAGGGCTTCGCCGTGGAGACGGCCAGCGACGGGCAGGAGGGCATCGACAAGGCCGAGGCCATGGTGCCGGACCTGGTGCTGCTCGACGCCATGCTCCCCAAGGTGCACGGCTTCGAGGCCTGCCGCCGCATCCGGTCCGGCCAGAAGACGCGGGACGTGCCGGTGGTGATGATGACCGCCATCTACCGCGGCTGGCGGTTCGCCCAGGACGCGCGCGAGAGCTACGGCGCGGAGGACTACATCGAGAAGCCGTTCCGGCTCGACGACCTGCTCCGCCGGGTGGAGTCGGTGCTGGAATCCACCGCCACGCGGACCAAGAAGCCGGTGGCGTCGGCCGACCCCCAGCTCCAGCGGGGGAAGGAGCTTCTCCTGGCCGGCCGGGTGGCGGACGCGATCGACGCGCTCCAGCTGGCCGTCCAGGCCGACCCCTACTCGGCCGAGGCCCAGTACCACCTGGCCCGCGCCCTGCGCGCGCAGGGCGACCATTTCCGGGCCATGACCGCCTTCGAGCGGGCCACCGAGCTCAAGGCCGGCCACCTGCCTGCGCTGCGCGCGCTGGCCGCGCTCTACGAGGAGAAGGGGTTCCGGCGGAAGGCGGCGGAGACGCTGGAGCGCGCCCTCGGCGCGGCGCCGGACGACGAGACCCGGAGCGGGCTCAAGCAGGACCTGCTCGGGCTCCTCGGCTGAAGGGCGCGCGGCGCCGCCGCGCCGTCACGATCGGTCGTGCTTGGTCTCGCGGCGCTTGCCGAAGAGCAGGCGCCGCTCCAGCCGGCCGCGGAGCGCCGCGTAGAACGCCTCGAGGAAGGGCTCCGCCGGGCCGGGCTCGGTCCAGCCGATCTTGGCGCGGATCTTGGCGGCCACGGCCTCCAGGACCTCCGGGCGTCCGGGGGTCCGTTGCCGGAGCACCTCCTCCAGCGTCTGCAGCTCGTAGATGCCGTAGACGTCGAGCTGGGCGTCGGTGAAGGCGGGGGCCTCGGCCGCCGCCCGCGCCGGCGCCCGGCGGGTCAGGTCCTCGAGCAGGATCGCCTCCGGCTGGCGCACCACCACCGTCCCCGCCACCAGGTCGCCCACCCGCCGCCGGTCGCGGTTGAAGAGGGGGAGGAAGCCGAAGAGGAGGGCCCAGGTGATGGCCGCGAGCCGCGCCAGGCCGGGGGCTCCCGGGAAGACCCACTCGCCGCCGAAGATCACCGTGAGCGGCAGGATCACCTCCACCTCGCGGGTCAGGTTCCTCGCGATGATCGCCTCGGCGCGGAGCGGACCGCCGCGCGCGTCCACCGCCCGGATCCCCATCTTGCGCTTCCCGGGGGTCTGGCCCTGCCAGGTGAGCTCGAAGAAGGTGAAGTAGAAGGTCCGGATCAGGAACACGCCGAGGAGGAGGACGGCGCCGACCAGGTCGCCGTCGATCACGTCCTTCACCAGGAGCCACACCAGCGGCACCAGCAGGGCGAACATGGCGCCCAGGATGAAGACCCCGTCGAGCAGGAAGGCGCCCAGGCGATCGCCCGCCTGCGCCAGGACGAACCGGATGGGGACGCCCTCCGGCGTCACCACCTCCCGGGCCCGCTCGCCGCGGAAGGTCGCGGGGGGAGCGGCGGCCGTCACGGCCTTCGCCTCCCGGCGAGGAGGAAGTAGGAGGCCCAGAGGGCGGCGGAGGCGGCCGCCACCGCGTACCGGATCGGCACCGAGTGGACCAGCTGCCGGAAGATCCCCTCCACCAGGCCGGCCAGGAAGAAGAGCACCACCGCGCCGATGGCCATCACCCCGGCCTCGCGCCCGCGCGCGGCCAGGTGGGCGAGCCGCTCCTCCCGGCCCGGGAAGACGAGCGCCTGCCCCAGGGCGATCCCGCCCGCGCCGCACAGGGCCACCGCGGTGAGCTCGGTCACGCCGTGCGGGAGCACCCAGCCCCACAGGTCCACGGAGAGCCCGCGGGAGTGGTAGAGCGCGGCGAACGCCCCCAGCACCAGGCCGTTCGCGAACATGAGCAGCGCCGCCGGGACGGCACCGGCGAAGCCGATGGCGAAGGCGAAGATCCCGATGCGGGAGTTGTGGCCGAAGAGGAACATGGCGAGCGAGGTGAGCATCCCGGCCACGCCGGTCCGGTCGTAGAGCACCTTCCGGAGCGACTCGGTGCTCGAGGTGGGCCCGCGGCCCTGCGCCACGGCAGGGTCCACGAAAGCGTAGAACCGCTCCGCGTCCTGGAGGGTGAGCGCGAATCCGGTCAGGGTGCCGAGCGCGAGGAGGCCGAAGGCGAGCAGCACCTGCCACCGGTGGGAGCGGACCGCCCCCGGGAAGCTCCGCCCGAAGAAGTCGGAGAGGGCCTCGCGCAGGTGCCGCCGGCTGCCGTAGACGGCCAGGTAGGCGCGCGCCGAGAGCGACTCGAGGTACTCGAGGACGTTCCGGTCGAGCGAGATGGCGCGGGCCACCGAGAGGGAGGAGAGGACCGCCCGGTAGAGCACCGGCAGGCGCGAGAGATCCTGGGCGGGCAGCCCCCGCACCCCCCGCCGCTCCACCTCGCCGACGAGCCGCTCCAGCTCCCGCCAGGAGGCCTCCCGCTCGGCCCGGAAGGCCGCGCTCTTCAGCTCCAGGGGCACTAGACGAGCTCCCTCCGCTTGATCTCGAGGTAGCGGTTCACCAGCCGCGCCGAGACGGCCCGGGGCGCGGCGTCCACGCACCGCACGCCGGCCCGCCGCAGCCGGGCCAGCACCAGCTCCCGCTCCCGCACGAAGTCGGAGGCCACCACCGAGCGGTACACGTCGGAGAGCCGGGCCGGCCGGCCCGCCACCGTGGCGTCGAGCTCCGGGTCGCGCAGCGCCACGAAGACCACCAGCTGCCGCCGCGCCAGCCGCGACAGGTTCTCCACCATCAGCTCGGCCGTGACGGTGTCCACGAACTCGGTGAAGACCACCACCAGCGAGCGCCGGCGGAGCCGGGTGGAGAGCTCGGCCAGGCCGAGGGTGAAGTTGGTCTCGTGCGGGGAGGTGTCGAGCTGGGCGGTGGCCGCGCGCAGGCGCGGGAACGCCCCCAGGCCTCCCTGCGGCTCCGTCCAGGCCCGGGCCGTCCGGTCGAAGCCGAAGAGGCCGACCCGGTCGCCCAGCCGGAGCGAGACGTAGGCGAGCAGGAGGGCGGAGGTCACGGCGTGATCGAGGCGGGGTAGCCCCTCGAGCGGCTCGCCCATGAGATGCCCGGTGTCGAGGGCGAGCACCACCTGGTGGTTCCGCTCGGCGCGGAACTCCTGGGCGAGCAGCCTGCGGTGGCGCGCCGACGCCTTCCAGTCGATGGCGCGCGGGTCGAGGCCGGGCACGTACTCGCGGAGCGCGTCGAACTCCGAGCCGTCGCCGACGAACCGCTCCACCTGCACGCCCGCCGCCAGCTCGCGCGTGCCGAAGTACCGGAAGGCGGCCTGCCGCACCGGCCCGAGGTTCGGGACCACCGCGACCGGGCGCCCCACCGCGGCGCGCCCCTGGCGGCGGACGAGGCCGAGCGGCCCCGGCCAGCGGAGCCACACCTCGTCCACCGAGGGACGCCCGCGGCGCCGGGCCACCAGCGGGATCCGCGCCGCGACCGCCACCCCCGGGACCGCGGAGATCCGGCAGGGCGGCTGCGGCTCGAAGTCGGGGTGGAGCTCGACCAGCACCTCCACCGGGAGGGGGCGGGGGGACCGCACCGAGACCTCCACGGCGCCCGGCTGGCCGATGGCGAGGGTCTCCGGCACGCTCACCTCGGCGGCGAGCCGGCGGCGCGGCAGGGAGAGGACGGCGTCGAGCCCGACCGCGAGGAGCGTTCCGGCGAACCAGACGAGCCACGCTCCCCACAGGCGCGGGTGGACCACCACCGGCAGGAGCGCGGCGGGGAAGCCGGCCGCGGCGAGCCAGATGGCGCGCGGGGTGGGCTGGATCACCGGGGGGCCTCCACCTCCTCGACCACCCGCTGGACGGCGGCGTCGGCGGTCATGCCCTCGATCTCGGCGCCGGGGGCGAGGACCACCCGGTGCCGGAGCACCGGCAGGGCCAGCGCCTTCACGTCGTCCGGGATCACGTAGCCGCGCCCCTGCACCGCGGCATGGGCGCGGGAGGCGGTGGCGAGCATGTTGGCGGCCCGGGGGGAGGCGCCGGCCACCAGGGCCGGCCGGCCCCGGGTGGCGCGGATCAGGTCCACCACGTAGTCCACGATCTCCTCGGAGAGGCGGATGCCGGCCACCTCCCGCCGCATGGCCAGGACGTCGGCCAGGGTGGCGACGGGGGAGATGCCGAACTCGGCCAGCGGCGGGGTGGCGGTGCGGTGGCCGTGCACCCGCACCATCTCGCGCTCCTCGTCGCGGGACGGGTAGCCCACCCCGACCTTGAAGAGGAACCGGTCGAGCTGCGCCTCGGGCAGGGGGTAGGTGCCCTCCTGCTCGATGGGATTCTGCGTGGCGAGCACGAGGAATCCGGCCGAGAGCGGATGGGTCACGCCGTCGATGGTGACGGTCCGCTCCTGCATGGCCTGGAGCAGCGCCGCCTGGGTCTTGGGCGGCGTCCGGTTGATCTCGTCGGCGACGAGGAGGTCGGTGAAGATCGGCCCCCGGGTGAGGGAGAACTGGTTCGTCTGGAAGTTGAAGAGGTTCGTGCCGATCACGTCGCCCGGCATGAGGTCGGGCGTGAACTGGATGCGGTTGAACTGCATGCCGAGACCGGCGGCGAAGGCGCGGGCCAGCAGGGTCTTGGCCGTGCCGGGCACGCCCTCCAGGAGCACGTGACCGTCCGAGAGGAGCGCCACCAGCATGAGGTCGAGGGCGCGATCCTGCCCGACCACCACCTTGTGCACCTCCGCGCGGAGGCGCTCCGTCGTCTCACGAATGGCCGCCAGATCCATCGATCATCTCCTCCCGGAAACGGTG
>DATIUR010000036.1:0-12594 GCA_035466675.1 Anaeromyxobacteraceae bacterium
GCCGTCCTCGCCGAACCGCTCCCCCGGTTCGCCCACCGCGCGCACGACGCGGCGGCGCAGGTCCGCCGGGCGCTGCGGGGAGGCCGGGCGCGGCCGGGCCAGCCGACAGGCGTGCCCGGCGGCGAGCGCCGCCGCCTCCTCGGAGACCCGGCGGGCCATCCGCAGGCCGATCAGGATCGCCTCGACCCGGCGGGACGGGACGAGGTGGAGGAGCGCGGCCAGGCGGACCGCCGGCTCGGCCGGGACCGCGCCCGCCACCTTCGCGGCGTGCCGGACCAGGGCGGGAGCGAGCCCGGCCAGGTCCGGGACGACCACCTTCAGGAGCCCGGTGCGGAGCATCAGCTCGACGCCGCGGTCGACGTGGGGAGCGAGGGCGAGGCGCGTCAGCTCCTCGGCCACCCGCTCGATCGAGACCTTGCGGACGACCGGGAGCGCGCCCGGGATGGCGGCGAGGGTCCGCGGGTGGAGCGCGTAGCCGAGCTGGGCGGCGAACCGGACCGCGCGCAGGGGGCGCAGGCCGTCCTCGCCGAACCGCTCCCCCGGTTCGCCCACCGCGCGCACGACGCGGCGGCGCAGGTCCGCCCGGCCTCCGTGCGGGTCCCGGAACTCGGGCGCGATGGGATCGTAGGCGAGCGCGTTCATGGTGAAGTCGCGCCGGGCCAGGTCGGCCTCCAGGTCCCGGTGGAAGACCACCTTCTCCGGCCGGCGGCCGTCGAGGTAGGTCCCCTCCCCGCGGAAGGTGGTGACCTCGACGTGCGTGCCGCGGGAGAGCACGGTCACGGTCCCGTGGGCGATGCCGGTCGGGATCACCTTGGGGAAGAGGGCCGTGACCTCCTCGGGCGTGGCGGGGGTGGCGACGTCGAAGTCGGCGGAGTCGCGCGGCCGGTGGAGGAGCAGGTCGCGGACGGCGCCGCCCACGAGCCAGGAGCGGTGGCCCGCGCCGTCGAGGCGTCGCAGGACGTCGAGCACGGGCCCGGGGAAGCGGGCGCGGGCGAGGGCGGGCGGGACGGCCATGCGCTAGTGGCGAACCCGGATCTGCTCCTGCGCTCGCTCGACGATCCGGAAGTAGAGCCGGATCAGGGAGGCATGGGCCCGGGGACTCAGGGCGGCGAGGGCGAGGCGGGCCTCGTCGGGCGGGTCGCGGCAGATGGAGAGGAGCGCCCGACCGACGTCGTCGGCGTCCTCGGGAGAGACGGGCTCGTCCGGCCCGGCCAAAGCCTCGCGGAGCGCGGCCGGGTCGAAGAGCGGGTGGTGGCCGCGGAGGCCCTCGGCGACGAGGGGACCGAGGCGGCCCGGCGCGAGCATCTCCTGCTTCTCCATTGGCCCTCCCTCGCCTCGAAGCGACCCCGGGGTGACTCGAACACCCGACCTGCGGTTTAGGAAACCGCCGCTCTATCCGGCTGAGCTACGGGGCCAACAGTTTGAAGTTGCTGTGTTTTATGGGTGCTTCCGGGCCGCTTCGCGCCGGGGCCCATCCGCGGGACGCGGCACGGTGGCGGTATAGCACACATCCGGGGGACGGATTCGCGGGGTTTGCCCCGCGCAAGCGCGATCGGGAGCCCCGTGGCACCGAATGACCGCGGTATCGCCTCCGGGCAGGGCGATCAGGATCAGGTCGTCCCGCAGGACCTCCTGGAACCGCTCCCACGTCCAACGGGTGCACCCACCGGGACCGCGACCCCCGGGGCCGTTCGGCGGTTTCATGGGGCGGAGGCTCGCCATGAAGCGCATCGCGATCTCCCTGGCCCTCGTTCTCTCGGCCGGATGCATCGTCGTGCCGGCCACGCCGGCTCCGCCCCCCGGGGCCGCCGACGTCGATCCGTTCGAGCACTCGCTCGCCCCGTACGGCCAGTGGCTCGTGCTCGCGCCCTACGGCCGCATCTGGCGGCCCACGCGGGTCTCGGCCGGCTGGAGGCCGTACCTTCACGGCTACTGGGTCTGGACCGACGACGGCTGGTTCTGGACGAGCGAGGAGCCCTGGGGCTGGGCCACCTACCACTACGGCCGCTGGGTCCTCGACGCCACGCTGGGCTGGGTCTGGGTCCCGGGCTACGACTGGGCGCCGGCCTGGGTGGCTTGGCGATGGGGCGGCGGGTACGTGGGCTGGGCACCGCTCCTGCCCGGCATCGACGTCTGGTGGGTCGACCCCTATCCGCTCGACGCGGCCTGGTGGTGCTTCGTCCCGGTGGACCGGTTCGTGGGCGTGCGGGTGGATCGCGTCGTGGTCCCGCCGCCGCTCGCCAGGCCCATCTTCCCGCGCACGCGCCCGGCCCCCCCGCGGGCGATCGCCGAGCTGGCCCCTCCGCGCGGGGGTCCGCCGCGGATCGACGTGGAGCGCGAGGTGAGGAGGCCGATCGTCCCCCACCGGATGGTGCCGGTGCCGACGCCGGACCGGGCGCGGGGCGCGCCAGGGCGCGACTCCGTCCCGGTCTACCGGACCCCGCCGCCACAGAGGGCGCAGCCGGCCCCCGAGCGCGAGGCGCCGCCGCCGCCCCACCGGTAGTCGAGGAGGTCGGCGGCGGCGCCACCTCCTCTCACGCCCTCCCGGCGGGAGCGTGCGCCGCCCGCTGGAGGCGCTGCCGGAAGAAGTCGGCCGCCCGACGGGCCACCGCCTCGAGCGCGCCCGCCTCCTCGAAGAGGTGCGTCGCGCCCGGCACGACCGACAGATCCACGTCGCGGAGGTGCGCCGCCGCCGCCCGGTTCATGCCGAGCACGGCCTCGTCTCGCTCGCCCACCAGGAGCAGCACCGGCGCGCGCACCTCGGCCAGCACCGCCGGCGCGACCAGGTCGGGACGGCCGCCGCGCGAGACCACCGCCTTGACTCGCTCCGGGAGCGCCGCCGCGGCCGCCAGCGCCGCGGCCGCGCCCGTGCTCGCGCCGAAGTAGCCGAGCGGGAGGGCGCCCAGGTCGGGCCGGCCCTCGACGAACCGCGTGGCCGCGATCACGCGGCGGGTGAGCAGGCCCACGTCGAACCTGAGCCGGCCGCTGACCTCGTCCACCTCCGCCTCGTCGGCGGTGAGCAGGTCGAAGAGCAGCGTGGCCAGGCCCGCCTCCCCGAGCGCCTCCGCCACGAACCGGTTCCGGGGGCTCCGGCGGGTCGATCCGCTCCCGTGCACGAACAGGACGAGGCCCGCCGCGCGGGGCGGGACGGCCAGGAAGGCCTCGAGGCTTCCGTGGCCGTCCGGGGGGGCGAGCGGGATCGCGACCACCTGCTCGGCCTTCCCCTCGGGGCGGGGTGCGCCGGCCGGATCGGGCCCCAGCCATTCGCCGTTCCAGATCTCCCCCGGCTCCTCCGCCCGCGCCGGTCGGGCCCGCCGCAGGACGTCGAGCACCTCCTCGTCCGACACCTGCTCGAAGTGCTGGTACCAGGCTCCCACCGCGAAGAAGGACGCCGGGGTCTCGACCGCCACCACCTCGTCGAAGTCCTCGCGCAGCTCGGCCTCGCTCTGCCCCGCCACCACCGGGGCGGCCAGGATCACCCTCGCCGCGCCCCTCTGGCGGGCGGTGCGGGCCGCGGCGCGGGCCGTCGCCCCGGTCGCGACGCCGTCGTCCACCACCAGGGCGGTCCGGCCGCCCAGCTCGGGCAGGGCCCGGCTCCCGCGGTACCGGTGGACCCGGCGCGCCAGCTCGTCCGCCTCGCGCTCCGCCAGCGCGGCCACGTCCGCGTCGAGGAGCCCCAGCTCGCGCAGCGCCTCGCGGTTCAGGTAGGTCGCCCCGCCCTCGGCGATCGCCCCCACCGCGTACTCCGGGAATCCCGGGGCGCCCAGCTTGCGGACCACCAGCACCTCCATCTCGGCGCCCAGCCGGCGGGCGACCTCGAAGGCCACCGGAACGCCGCCGCGCGGCAGGGCCAGCACCACCGCCCGCTCGAGCTTGCGGCCCGCCAGCCTCTCGGCCAGGAGCCGGCCCGCCTCCTGCCTGTCCCGGAAGATCATGGTCGCCTCCCCGGGCCCTCCTCAGGCCCGCACCTGGATCTCGTTGCGCACGCCGTCCACGCCGAAGACGCACCAGGCGTCCCTCTCGGCGGCGCGGCGCTGGGTCTCGCAGGGAACCACCCCGGCCAGCGTCACCACCGCGCCTCGGGTGGAGACGCCCACCTCGCCGGCGTCCACCAGCGGATCCTTCTCCAGGGCGATCCGCACGGCGTCGGTGATCTCGCCGTCGTCGTCCTGCTCGGGAGGCACCACCTCCACGCCGTTCACCACGTCCCGCACGCCCGGCACCCACCAGGCCAGCACGCCGGCCAGCCGCTTGTGGGCGAGGCTGGGCGCGTAGCCGTCCAGGGTGACCACCCCGTCGTGGACCGTGAGGCCGACGGCGCCGAGCACGGCCCCCGGCGCGAGTCCCCCCGCCTCGACCGGCGCCGGCGGAGCCCTGAGGAGCGGCTGGAGCGCGGGCTCCTCGAGGAGGAGGTCCCGGACGTGGTCCCGGATCTCGTCGTCCCCCATCCGCGTGGCCGGCTCCACCCGAATTCGGTCCACGATGTGCTCCACGCCCGGGACCGCCGCCGCGATCTCGAGGGCGATCTTCTTGGCGGCCAGGTCGGGCGCCTCTCCCTCCAGGGTGGCCACGCGGTCGACCAGGGACGCTACCACCCGGTGCCCGTGCAGCCGCGGCTCGGCCCCGAGCCGGCGACGGATCTCCTCGGCGGTCACGTTCACGGTCATGCCTCCGGGGACCAGGCGCCCGGCGGCTGGGCCGGCTCCTCGCGCCCCATCCGCTCCCCGTCCCGGGCCTCGCGCCGCCGAACCACCAGCACCGGGCAGGCCGCCCCGCGCACCACCACCTCCGCCACCGACCCGAACTGGAGGTGCTCGACGCCGCCGCGGCCGTGGGTCCCCATCACGATGGCGTCGAACCCCCCCTCGGCGGCGAAGCGGAGGATCTCCCCCGCGGGCGGCCCGGCGGCGAGCGCGTACCGGACCGGCCGCACGGCGGTGTGCTCGGCGATCCCCGCCCACTCGGCCAGCTGCCGCTCCAGCTCCAGGGTCCACGGCTCCACGGCCGCGGGCGCCAGCAGCGTCTCGCCCAGCGCCGGGCGCCCGGGCCGGTCGTCCACGTGGAGCAGCGTCAGCTCGCCCGCAAACCTCCAGGCCAGGTCGGCCGCCTCCTCCAGGGCCGCCCGGGACGGCGGCGAGAAGTCCACCGGGCACAGGATGCGCGACCAGACGGCCATGGTCCCCACTCCTCTCCGCGCCGCGGGGGGCGGCGCCCTCCCTCAATCCCCCCGGTCCTCCGGCGGGCGCACCACCAGCACCGGGCAGGGCGCCTCGCGGACCACCCGCTCCGCCACCGAGCCGAGCACGAGCCGCCGCAGGCCCGTCCGCCCGTGCGTCCCGACCACGGCGAGGTCGAAGCGCCCCTCGCGCAGCCGGCGGACGATCTCGGAGGCCGGCGCTCCGGCGGCCAGCTCGGCCCGGACCTCGCGCCCGGCCAGCCGGGCCGCCTCCTCCCTCCAGCGCTCCAGCTGGCGGCCGATCTCGACGGCCTCGACCTCCGAGGGCACGGTCGGCGGGGCGAACCCCGACGGCGCGGCCGCCGGCGGCGGCTCGCGCACGTGCAGGAGCGTCAGGTTCGCCTCGTGACGCCGCGCCACGTCGGCCGCCGCCTCGAGCGTCGCGCTCGATCCCTTCGAGAAGTCGACGGCGCACAGGATCTCGAGCCACCTCACCATGGGGCACCTCCCCGCTCGGGCCGGGGCGAGGACCGCACCCGGCCGATCCGCTCGACCGTGCTCGCCTGCGGCCCCTCCCGGCCCGGCTCCTCGACGTACCTGACGGCGCTCCCCGCCCGCAGGCGCGGGAAGGCGTCGCGGAGCACGCTCCGCTCGTGGAAGTAGATCTCGCGGCCGTCCGGGGTCTCGAGGAAGCCGTACCCCTCCTCCGGGAAGAGCCGGGCCACCCGGGCCCGCGCGGCCGCCGCGTGCGCCTTCACCCGGCCGTCGATGCGGCGTGCGTGGTCCTCGAGCTGGCGGCGGGCCTCCCGGAAGGCCGCCTTGACCGCCAGGAAGAGGTCGCCCCGGGTCCAGGTCCGGGTCGGATCGCGGCCCACCACCAGCTTGCCGCCGGGGACCGACAGCTCGATGCGGACCCGGTACTTCGACCCGCTCTGCCGGTGGTGCCGGCTGGGCGCCTCGAGCGTCACCGCACACCCGGTGATGCGAGCGAAGGCGCGCTCGAGCTTGGCGACCTCGTCCCGGACCTCGTCCTCGATGCCCGGGCTAGGCGTGATACTGCGCCACCTCAGCTGCAACGATCTCTGCATCCCGAACCTCCCTCCGCCGGACCACGAGCACCGGGCAGGGAGCCAGCCGCGCCACCCGCTCGGCCACCGACCCGAGGACGAGCCGCCGGACGCCGGTGCGCCCGTGCGTCCCGACCACGATCAGGTCCACCCCCTGGTCGGCCGCGAACGCCGCGATCTCGGCGGCGGCGTCGCCGGCCAGCACGCTCGCCTTCACCGGGGCGTTCATCCGCTCCTGGGCTTCCACCCGCCACGCCTCCAGCTGCCGCGCCTCCTCTGCCCCCTCCACCTCCAGGATCGCGCGGGACGAGACAAGCACGTCCGTGGCGGACGGCGCCAACGGCACGTTCACGTGCACCACCAGGAGCTCCGCCCCGAGCCGGCGCGCGAGGTCGACCGCCTCGTCGAGCGCGAGGCGCGAGGGCTCCGAGAAGTCGACCGGACAGCAGATCTTCTTCCATTCCATGGCGTCCTCCTCGGCCGGCCTCCACCGGCCTGGACCGACGGCGCACCTGCCGGGGCCGGCGCGAGAGCCGCCGCCGGAGGTCCCCGAGGTGGGTGGCGTCGTGGGCGTCGCTGGTACCCTCGCGACCTCGGCGTTCTCCACGTCGCCTCCGCGCGCCGCCGGGTCGGCCTCGACGGCCGCGATCACATGGTAAGCACGCGCCGGGCGAGCCGGACCTGACATGCGGGGGGCTCCCGAAGACGGACCCCCGGAGAGCAGACCCGGCGGGGACGACCCGTCCGGTACGGCGCGGCATCCGGCGGGAGGCCCATGCTTGCCCGCGCACGATGGACCCCGGCACCGACGTGGCCCGCCGCATCGCCGGCGCGTACTCGGCCCTTCCCGAGGTGGAGGCCGTGGCGCTCGGCGGGTCGCGCGCCGCCGGCGTGGCGGCGCCGGACTCCGACGTGGACCTCTACGTCTACGCCGCCTCGCCCGTCCCCCTCCCGGCGCGCGCCGCCGTCGCCTCCGGGCCGCGGGTGGAGGTGGGAAACCTCTTCTTCGAGCCGGGGGACGAGTGGATCGACGCGGCCACCGGCGTGCACGTGGACGCCATGTTCCGCGAGCTGCGCTGGGCGGAGGACGAGATCGATCGCGTGCTCGTGCGCTGCGAGGCCCGGATCGGCTACTCCACCGCCATCTGGCACAACGTCCGCACCTGCCTTCCTCTCTTCGACCGGCGCGGGTGGCTGGCGGCGCTCCGCCTCCGGGCGGACGCGCCCTTCCCCGAGCGCCTGCGCCGCGCCATCGTGGAGAGGAACCGGCCGCTCCTGGCCGCGAACCTGTCCTCCCTCCTGCACCAGCTCGAGCGGGCCTGCACGCGCGGCGATCCGGTGGGGGCGAGCCACCGTGCCGCAGCCTTCCTGGCGAGCCTCTTCGACGTCCTCTTCGCGGTGAACCGCGTCCCGCACCCGGGCGAGAAGCGGCTCCTCTCGCTCACCGCGGCGCTCTGCCCGCTCCGCCCCGCCCGCCTCGACGCCGACGTCCGGGCGCTCCTCCTCGCCGCGGGCGCGGCCGACCCCGCCGCCGCGGGGCACGCCGCGCGCCTGGCCGCGTCGCTCGACGCGATCCTGCGGGCCGAGGGCCTGCTCGCCGGCCCCGGCGGCGAGCCTCACCTCGAGTAGCCGGCCAGGCGGTAGGCGGCGCGGCCGGCCATCTCCCGAAGGGCGTCGGTGCTCCGCCCGAGCGCGGAGGCGCGGGGCAACCAGCTCCCGCCCCCTCCGCCCCGAAAGTCCACCGGGAGGGCGTCCGGCTCGAGCCCCACCGCGCGGAAGCAGCCGAGCGCGCGCGGCATGTGCGCGGCGCTGGTGACGAGCAGGACCGAGCCGAAGCCCCGCTCGCGGACGATGCGGGCCGACTCGACCGCGTTCTCGCGGGTGTTGCGGCTCCGCGTCTCGAGCACGATCGCCTCTTCCGGCACCCCCCAGGCCCGCAGCCGCTCCGCCAGCCGCTCCGCCTCGGCGGGCTCGCCCGGGCGAGGGTGGAGGAGCCCGGCGGAGAGGAGCAGCCGGCGCGCCCGTCCCTCGCGCCACAGCTCCAGGGCCGCCACCGCGCGATCGCCGGCCTGGTCCAGCTCCGCCCGCCCGCTGGCCCGCGAGGCCTCCGCGTCGAGCGCGCCGCCGAGCACGATGGCCACGTCGTAGACCACCCCGGGGCGGAACGTGCGGGGGGCCGAGGACTCCGCCCATCCCGCGAGGGCGCGCGCCACCGGCTCGGCCGAGAAGAGGAGCAGGACCGCGGCCGAGGCGACGAGGAGCACCAGGGGGGCGCGCGGCCGCCGGCGGAGGAGCGCGGCGGCCCCGAGCAGGAGCAGCGCCCAGGAGAGCGGCGCCAGGAGGAGGTCGAGGACCTTCGAGAGCGCGACGAACACGGGCGGGGACTGTACCGCGGGGCACCCTTGCGAGAGGACCCAACTGACCGTCCCGGGGTGACCGCGGTCAAGGCGGGCGACCCCGGCAATGGCGACGTTCCGGCGGCGGGACGGCTCATGGGACTCGTGGCGTGCGAGACCGACGTGGCGCGCTCCGGCGACGGGCCGGTGCTCCGGGCCTTCGTCGACCTGGGCTTCCCCTGCAACCTGTGCTGCCCCACCTGCTCGCGCCCCCGCACCGTCAGCGTGGCCCGCGGGACCGCCGGCGCGCTGGCGGCCCATCTCGCCGAGGCGGTGGAGGCGAGCGAGGCGCGGCGCGTGGCGGCCGTCTGGTACGGGGGCGAGCCCCTGCTCGACCTCGACGGCCTGGCGCGCGCCTCGAGCCAGGTGCGGGCGGCCTGCGCGCGTCGCGGCGCCCGCTACGAGGGGTTCACCGTCACGAACGGGACCCTGCTCGACGACCGCGCCGCGGTGACCCTGGCGGCCGCCGGCATCGTGCGCGCCCAGGTCACGCTGGCCGGACCGCAGCCCGTCCACGACCTCCGCCGCCCGCTCCTGGGCGCGGGCTCCTTCCGGCTCATCCTCCGGAACCTGCGCGCCGCCCGCAACCGGATCGCGCTGGTGATCCGCTTCGACCTCCCGAACGGAAACGGGCTCTCGACGGTCACCGATCTCGTGCGCCTCCTGGAGGAGAACGGCCTCTTCGAGGAGCCCCACCCGGCCACCGTGATCCTCGGCCGCCCGGGCTCCTACGCCGGCCAGGCGCGGGCCCTGCTCGACTTCGGCCTCCCCGCCCCGGTGGTCTCCTTCCCCTCGCGGTCGCCCGATCCGATGCCGGCGGGGTGAGCCCGCTCGGCTCCGGGGCGTGCCGCCAGCCGGCGACGGTCGAAATTCGGATCCTAGAGCCGCACGGGATATCGGATCCGCCAGCGACCCCCTGGCTCGAGCCCCGGAACGCGGGCGCGGACACCGGTGAACCACTGCGCCACGCAGCGCTCCTGGTACTCGTCGGCGCCCCCGGGGTCCTCGACGTCCACGGACTGCACCACGACCTCGTCGCCGAGACACTCGACGTTGAGGACCAGCATGAGCCTCGGACGCTGCGGCACGTCGACCGGGTAGTGACAGTTCTCACCGAACCCTTCGTACATGGCGGGCGTCAGCACGTCTCGCTGGAATGCCGCCATCGCGGCGAGGGACCACACCTCCTGGGCCTCGTTCACCGGAAGAGCGCGCCATGGATCGCCCGGATCGGTCCGGAGGTCCGCGCGAGCCGTGCGCTCGTTTCGAGCCTCGCCGCTCCAGCCAGGCCCTCCGCGCCCGGCATCCGAGTTGCCGCCGACGCGCTCTTCCCTTCGGCGCGGAAGGGCGACGGTCGGCAGCATGGGCGCGGCGCGCGCCGCCGTGTCGGCCGGTAACGCTCGAGCCTCGCACGCGGTCACGTCCTCGAAGAGCGCGCTCCGAGCGACCAGCACCAAGCCGTACCCGACCCCCGCCGCGATCGCCGCGGCGAGGACGCGCCTCGCGGATGGAGTCACGGATTGGGGAGCCACTTGCAGGCGTGACAAGGGTAGCCGAGGCGGTAGTAGCAGGAGCCCCAGTTCAGGCAGCACGTCTGCCCGGGCTCGCCGTCCATGATGGGACACGAGGCGAAAGCATTCATGTTCACGGGGCCGCAGTACCAGTGGCCGAGCTCCGCCGGGAAGCAGATGGGCTGCGGAAGCGTCTGCGCGAAAGCAGCGGCCGACCCGGCCAGGAACGCGACGACGAGAAGCAGCTTCCTCATGGTTTCCCCCCTCAGTGAATTTCGCCCCGAGTATGCCCCCCCCCGCCGTGGTCCGTCAAGGGTCACGATCTTTCTCGACGCCGTGCGTGGAGGGCTGGCTCGTCCCCGCGAAACGACTACCCCGTCCGCGGCGATGCCCGCTCCCCCGGTCGGCGCCGGCGCGGCCCAGACGGCGCCCCAGGGGCCTCACCCAGGCGAAGCGCCGGCCTCCGGCGGCACCCCCGCGGCAGCGTGACTCCGGTGCGTGACTCCGCGCCCGCGCTGTGGTTATTTCTTGGCCCCCCCGCGCACCAGGAGCCCCGGGCCCCGATGTTCCAGGTCAGGCAGGAGTCGCCCTACCCCAAGCTGGCGGATCGCTGGACCCGTGCGGGGGGCGAGCCGGACCCGTCCCTGCTCGAGGACACGCGGACCGCCCTCTCGGCGCTGAAGCCCGGCGACCTGGCCGAGCTGGGGCCGCTGGCCGAGGCGCTGGTCGGCCGGCTCGGGACCCCTCTGCACGCCCCGGCCCGCCGCGCCGTGGTCGCGCTGCTCGACGCGGTCCGGCGGCGGCCCTTCGTGTCGGCCCTCTCGCCGGACCTGGCGGACGCCTGGCTGCCGCTCCTGCTGCGGGTGATGGAGCGCGCCGACTACACCATCGGCGACGTGCTCCGCTCGCGGGAGGAGACCGATCCGAGGACGGTCGCCCTGCGGGTGCTGGGCACCGACGCCTGCGAGCTGACCGTGACCGACGTGGCCCGCCGGACCCGGGCCATCGCCCGCGGGATCCTGGCGCTCGCCGACGACGCGCCCGACCTCAAGGTGGCGCTGCTCTCGGAGAACTGCCTGGAGGTGGCGCTGGCCGACCTGGCCTGCCTCACCAACGGCATCGTCGACTTCCCGCTCCCCGCCAACGCCACCGCCGAGCAGGTGGTGGCCATGCTCCGCCACTGCCGGGCCCAGGTGCTGGTCGCCTCGGACGACGAGCAGGTGGCCAAGGTGCTGCCCTCGCTCGCCGCCCTCCCGGACCTGCGGGAGATCGTGGTCTTCTCCCGGGCGACCGCCGACCGGCACGGCCTGCTCTCGCTCGACCAGATGGTGGGGCAGAGCGCCTCGTTCGACGACGCGGCGCGCGCCCGGCGGGCGGCCGCGGTCCGGATCGGCGACCTGGCCACGGTGATGTACACCTCCGGCACCACCGGACGGCCCAAGGGCATCGTCTTCACCCATCGGAACATCGTCACCAAGCGGCTCTGCCGCGGCTTCGCCCTGCGCGAGGTGGGCGAGGGCGACGTCTTCCTCGCCTACCTGCCCCTCTACCACACCTTCGGGCGCTGGCTGGAGCTGACCGGGTCGCTCTGGTGGGGCGCCACCTACGTCTTCGCCCGCTCCACCGCGCAGCACTCGCTCCTCGAGGACTTCCGCCGGGTGAAGCCGACCATCTTCATCTCGGTCCCGAAGAAGTGGGTGGAGCTGGGCGAGGCGGCGGCCTGGGAGGCCGGCAGCGAGGACCCGGACGACCTGGCCGGCCACCTGCGCGTGCTCACCGGCGGGCGCCTGCGCCACGGCCTCTCCGCCGCGGGCCACCTGGACCCGGCCGTCTTCCGCGCCTTCCACCGGGCCGGGGTGGAGCTGCACTCCGGCTACGGCATGACCGAGGCGACCGGCGGCATCACCATGACGCCGACCGGCGAGTACGTGGACGGGTCGATCGGCCTGCCCCTGCCCGGGGTCGAGTGCCGCCGGGCCGAGGACGGCGAGATGCTCATCCGCGGCCCCTACGTCTCGCCCGGATACCACGCCCCCGGGGAAGACGAGCGGGGGCCCGACGCGGAGGGCTGGTTCGCCACCGGCGACCTCGTCTCGCTGGACCCGGCCGGCCACTTCCGCATCACCGGCCGCAAGAAGGAGATCTACAAGAACCGGCAGGGCCAGACCATCGCCCCGCAGCGCATCGAGAACCTGTTCCGCGACTTCGAGGCGGTGTCCCAGGCCTTCCTGGTGGGCGATCACCGCGAGTACAACACGCTGCTGGTCTGGCCGAACGCCGAGGCGGCCGAGGTGCAGGGGAAGACGCCCGAGGAGGTCCGGGACGTCGTCTCCTCGCTGGTGGCCAGCGCCAACCGCTTCCTGGCCCCCTTCGAGCGGGTGGTGGCCTTCGAGGTGCTCCCGCGCGCCCTCGACGCGGAGCACGGCGAGCTCACGCACAAGCAG
>DATIUR010000037.1:0-3558 GCA_035466675.1 Anaeromyxobacteraceae bacterium
TGAAGATGATCCGCGCCTCTCGGTACCTCTCGTCGGTGTCGCTCCAGACGTAGTAGTCGCGCTCGGGCGAGCCGCGCGGCGCCGCCCTCGCCCGCTGGAACCACGGGTGCTGGTCGGAGGTGTGGTTCACCACCAGCTCGATCACCACGCGGATGCCGCGCCCGTGGGCCGCCTCCACCAGCTCGCGGAAGTCCTCCAGGGTCCCGTAGTCCGGGTGGACGCCGCGGTAGTCGGCGATGTCGTAGCCGTCGTCCCGGAGCGGCGAGGGGAAGAACGGCAGGAGCCAGAGGCAGTTCACCCCCAGCTCCTGGAGATAGTCGAGCCTCTCGAGAAGTCCGCGCAGGTCCCCGATCCCGTCGTCGTTCCGGTCGTAGAAGGAGCGGACGTGGGCCTCGTAGATGACCGCGTCCTTGAACCAGAGCGGGTCGCGGGCGGCGCGCGGTCTCGGAGGGATGGGCATGGCGTCGGGACCTCTCGCCCGTTAGGGACTCTTTCTCACGGAGGGCGCTCCATGGCCAGCATCCGCAACCACGTCACCCGCGACCTCGCCACGCTGGAGTCCACCGCACCGGTCCGCGACGCGGCGCGTCTCATGACGGAGAAGAACATCGGCTCGGTGGCCGTGCGCGAGCGCGGCCGGATCGTCGGGCTCGTCACCGAGCGGGACCTCGTCGCGACCGTGCTCGCGCGCGGCGCCGATCCGGGGCTGGCCATCCGCGAGGCGATGCGGGCCGGGATCCCGCGGGTCAGCCCCGACGCGGGTGAGGCCGAGGTGGCCGCACGGATGCGGGAGGTCGGCACCCGGCACCTCCTCGTGGAGGAGAAGGGCGAGGTGGTGGGCGTCGTGTCGATGCGCGACATCATCCGGCTCATGCTCGACGAGAAGCAGTTCGTCATCGAGCAGCTCTCCGCCTACATCGGGCAGGGTTGAGATCCTCGGCGGGGCCCCGTCGGGGGGCTTCCCCCGCTCGCCCCGTGCGGATACTTCCCGCCCCCCGAGGACGTGCCATGCGCATCGCGGTCCTGAAGGAGTCTTCCCCCGGGGAGCATCGCGTCTCCCTCGTGCCCGAGAACGTCGCGCGGCTCGTGCGCGAGGGCCACGAGGTGCGGATCGAGAAGGGCGCCGGCGCCGGCGCCGGCTTCCCGGACGGCGCCTACGAGGCGGCCGGCGCCACGGCCCGGTCGCGGCGCGAGGCGCTCGAGGGCGCCGAGGTGGTGGCCGCGGTGTCGCGCCCCTCCGACGAGGTGGCCGAGGCGCTGCCGCCGGGCGCGCTGCTGGTGGGCCTGCTGGCCCCGCACCTGTCCGGCCGCCTGCTCCAGCGCCTGGCCGAGCGGGGCGTCCACGCCATGGCCATGGAGCGGGTCCCGCGGGTGACACGCGCCCAGTCGATGGACGCGCTCAGCTCGCAGGCGACGCTGGCCGGCTACAAGGCGGTCCTCCTCGGGGCGGCCGCCCTCCCCCGCATCCTGCCGATGATGACCACCGCCGCCGGCACGCTCGCCCCGGCCAAGGCCTTCGTGATCGGCGCCGGGGTGGCCGGGCTCCAGGCCATCGCCACGGCCCGGCGGCTCGGGGCGATCGTCTCCGCCTTCGACGTCCGGCCGGTGGTGAAGGAGCAGGTCCAGTCGCTCGGCGCCGCGTTCGTGCAGGCCGAGGTCGCCGCCGAGGGCGCGGGAGGCTACGCCAAGGAGCTGGGCCAGGACGAGCAGGCCCGGGTGCTCTCCGCCGTCGGACGCCACGTGAAGGACATGGACCTGGTGGTCACCACCGCCCAGATTCCGGGCAAGCCCGCCCCCCGGCTGCTCACCGCCGAGATGGTCCGCGGGATGCGGCCGGGCTCGGTGATCGTGGACCTGGCCGCGGAGAGCGGCGGCAACTGCGAGCTGACCCGCCCCGGCGAGACGGTCGTCGAGGCGGGGGTCGCCGTCATCGGCGCGGTGAACCTCCCCGCCACCGTCCCGTTCCACGCCAGCCAGATGTACGGCCGGAACGTGACCACCCTGCTCCAGCACCTCCACCGAGACGGACGCCTCCAGCTCCACCCCGGGGACGAGATCGCCGGCGCCATGCTCGTGGTGCACGACGGAAAGGTGCGCGCCTGACGGCGCGCGGCACGCCATGGAAGCCCACCTCCAGATCATCCAGGTCTACGTCTTCGTCCTCGCCGGCTTCGTGGGCTTCTTCACCATCACCCGCGTCCCGGCCCTGCTCCACACGCCGCTCATGTCGGCCACCAACGCCATCAGCGCCATCTCGCTGGTCGGCTCGCTGGTGATGGCCGGCGCCGACCACGGGACGATCCCCACCGTGCTCGGGTTCGTCGCGGTCGCCTCCGCCACCATCAACGTGGTGGGCGGCTTCATCATCACCGACCGCATGCTCAAGATGTTCAAGCGGGCGGACCGCCGGCCGGGGGCCGGGAAGTGACCCCGCGCACGGCCTTCATCGAGGCGGCCTACCTGGGCGCCTCGCTCCTCTTCATCCTGGGCCTGCGCAGCCTCACCCGGCCCGACCAGGCCCGCCGCGGCATGCAGCTCGCCGCCCTGGGCATGCTGGTCGCCGTCGTGGGCACCCTCGTGCACCACGACATCGTGCGCTACGACTGGATCATCGCCGGCCTCGTCGTCGGGACCGTGATCGGCTACCCGCTCGGCGTCTACGTGCCCATGACGGCGATGCCGCAGCGGATCGCCATCTCCCACATGTTCGGGGCGGTGGCCGCCACGCTGGTGGGCGTGGCGGAGTTCCTCCACCTCGGCGGCGGAGCCGAGGTGTCGCGCGGGACCATGGCGGCCCTCGGCTTCGAGGTCCTCTTCGGCGCGCTCACCATCACCGGCAGCTTCATGGCCTTCGGCAAGCTGCAGGAGTTCCTGCCGTCCCGCCCCGTCACCTTCCGCGGGCAGAACTTCCTGTCGATCGGCATCTTCGCCACCGCGCTCGGCCTGTTCGCCTGGCTGCTGGTGGATCCGGCCAACCCCCCCGCCTTCTACGCCATGGTGGGGCTCGCCCTCCTCTTCTGCGTGTCGCTGGTGCTGCCCATCGGCGGCGCCGACATGCCGGTGGTGATCTCGCTCCTCAACTCCTACGCGGGCCTCGCCTCCTCGGCGACCGGCTTCGCCATCGGCAACAACGTCCTCATCATCGCCGGCGCCCTCGACGGCGCCTCCGGCTTCATCCTCTCCATCATCATGTCGCGGGCCATGAACCGCTCGTTCGGGAACGTGCTCTTCGGCGCGTTCGGCGCGGCCCCGGCGCCCTCCGCCAGGGCGGCGTCCGGCCTGACGGTGCGCTCCATCACCCCCGAGGACGCGGCCATCCAGCTTGGCTTCGCCCGCCTCGTCATCGTGGTGCCCGGCTACGGCATGGCGGTGGCCCAGGCCCAGCACCAGGTGCGCGAGCTGGCCAACCTGATCGAGAAGAACGGCGGCGCCGTGCTCTACGCCATCCACCCGGTGGCGGGACGGATGCCCGGCCACATGAACGTGCTGCTCGCCGAGGCGGACATCCCCTACGACAAGCTGAAGGAGATGGACGAGATCAACGACGAGTTCAAGAAC
>DATIUR010000038.1:0-1750 GCA_035466675.1 Anaeromyxobacteraceae bacterium
CACGAACTCGTCCCCCGCCTCGGCGAGGAAGGAGAGGATCAGCTCCTCGGAGCCGCTGTTCGAGACGTCCGCCATGGCGCGGGCCGATCGGATCTTCGGCGCGGCCACCTTGCGTGTCAATCGGCGCGTCAACCGCCCAGCTCGAAGGACAGGTCGACGGCCCGTGCGCTGTGGGTGATGGCCCCCATCGAGACGAAGTCGACGCCCGTCGCGGCGACGCGGGGCAGCCGCTCCAGGGTCATGTTGCCGCTCGCCTCGAGCGGGACCCGCCCGCCCGCGCGCCGGACCGCCTCGGCCAGGGTGGCGTCGTCCATGTTGTCGAGCAGGACGATGTCCGCCCCCGCGGCGATGGCCTCGTCCAGGCCGGCCAGGTCCACCACCTCGACCTCGATCTTGAGCATGGCCCCGGCCCGGGCCCGCGCCCGGCGCACCGCCTCGCCGACGCCCCCGCAGGCGGCCACGTGGTTGTCCTTCACCAGGATCCCGTCGCCCAGGGAGAAGCGGTGGTTCCGGCCGCCTCCGGCGCGCACCGCCTCCTTCTCGAGCAGGCGCCAGCCGGGGGTGGTCTTCCGCGTGTCGAGGAGGCGGGTCCGTCCCCCGGCGGCCGCCAGGGCGTCCGCGCAGGCGCGCGTGGCGGTGGCGACCCCGGAGAGCCGCTGGAGGAAGTTGAGCGCCGTCCGCTCCGCGCCGAGCAGCGCCCGCAGCGGGCCGCGGGCCACCCCGACCACCTCCCCCGGCGAGGCGCGCGCGCCGTCGCGGCGGTCGAAGCGGCACTCCGCGCCCAGGAGCTCGAAGGTCCGGGCGGCCACCGCGGTGCCGGCGAGGACCAGCTCCTCCTTGACGAGGAACCGGCCCTCGCCGCGCGCGTCCGCCTCGATGGTGGCCTCGCTGGTCGCGTCGCCGAGGAGGAGGTCCTCCTCGAGCGCGAGCTCGAGGAGGCGCTCGGCGTGCGCGGCAAGGCGCGCCATCTCCGGAGCCCCCCCCGAGGGCGCTAGCGGCGGCCCTTGCGCTTCGCCTTGCGGGCGGGCTTGCGCGCCGCGGCCTTCCGCTTGGCCGGCTTCTTCGCCTTGCGGGCGGCGGCCTTGCGGGGAGCCTTCTTCGCCTTCTTCTTCCCGGCGACCTTCTTCCGCGCGGCCCTGACGGCCTTCTCCACCCGCGCCTTCATCTCCGGCATCCGCTCCTTGATCTCCTCGTACCCGGAGCGAACCGCGGTCGCCGCCGCCTTGGCGATGTCGGTCGCGGCGGTGGCCAGCTTCTCGGCCGCGTCGGCCACGGGGCTCGTCGGCGCCGGCGTCTTGGCTGGCTGGGCAGGGGTGGCGCCCGGCGTCTCGGGCCACTTCTGCTCGTTGTTGTTCTCCATGTGATCCCTCCTGGCGGGGTTCGCCGTGCCGGTGAGCATGGCACGATGGGCCTGTAGTTTTCCTCTTTTTTCACGAAGCTCGTCGGCCCGCGCGCGGTCCTTGTCCACCACCTCCACCGGCGCCTTCTGTAGGAAGGAGGGGTTTCCGAGCTTCCTGTCGATCGACTGGAGATCGGCCTCCAACCTGGCGAGTTCCTTGTCGATTCTGGCCGTCTCCGCGGCCACGTCCACCACCCCGGCGAGCGGCACGCGAACCTCGAACCCGGGCCCGACCGCGACGGCGGACTGCGTCACGGGTGGTGTGGAGCGGCCCAGCGTGAGGCGAGAAGGCTCGACGCCGGCGACGCGCATCACGCGGCGGATCTCGCCCTGCTCGAGGAGCGCGTGGGT
>DATIUR010000039.1:0-6569 GCA_035466675.1 Anaeromyxobacteraceae bacterium
CGCGGCGCGCCCCTCGGCGAACGACTCCTTCGGCACGCCGCGGAACGTCACCACGTCGAGGCTCGCGCGGCAGTTCGACAGCACGACGGCCATCGGGGTCGCCGGCCGCCAGCGTGCCCACCGAGGCCAGCCGGTCGGCCAGGAAGAGCTGCGCCTCGAGCCGCTTGCGCTCGCTCACGTCCTCGACCAGAGCCACCACCCGCTCGGTCCTTCCCGAGGCGCCCCGCTCGGCGCGGGCGCGGAGCACCACGTCGGCCACCGTGCCGTCCGGGCGGTGGCACCGGCAGGTCACCTCCAGGACCTCGCGCTCGCCCGAGAAGAGCGAGCGGATCCCGCGCTGCGTCTCGGGCTCGAGCGCGGCCATCTCCGCCAGCTCCCGGCCCCGCAGCTCCCCCTCGGACGAGCCGGTGATGGCCCGCAGGGCCGGGTTGGCCTCCCGGATCCGCCCCTCCGCGTCGAGCAGGGCGATCCCGACCCCGGCGCCCTCGAAGGTCGCCCGGAACCTGGCCTCGCTCTCCCGGAGAGTCGTGTCGCTGGCGTGCCGGATGACGAGGTCGAGCTGGGCGCGGAGCCGCGCGCGCTCGGCGTCGGCCTCGGCGCGCGCCCTCTCGAGCGCGGCGCCGCGCCGGTGCTCGCGCAGGGCCGCGATCGTGCCGGCGGCGAGCGCCAGCAGGAGCAGGGCCCCCACGGCGGTGGCCGCCCACCGGTGCTGCCAGAGCGTTTCCACGCTCTCGTGGGCCGATGCCGCCGCCGGCAGGAGGAGCGCGGCGAGCGCCGCGGGCCGGCAGGTCATGCGGGCCGGAGGATACCACCGGGGCCGAAGGCCGACCTCCCGCCTTTCGGCTTGCGGGGACGCGACCGCGCCTAGGAGCATTCGCGGAAACGGAAGAGGCCCGACTCGAGCGGGCCTCTTCACATTGGAGCTGGCGCTCGCTTCGGTTCGAGCGCAATCCCGGCTTCACGCCGGGCGAGACTGCGAGTCTGTCATTGGCTGCGACGGCTCTGCTATCTCGGCCTCCTTGGTGAGTTCGACTTCTGGCTGGATCGTAGCGAGTCGGCCCGGCGATCGCCACCCCCCGGAGGTGCGGCAGGAAGCCCGGCCATCGGCCGGCCGGACGATTCCCTCCGAAGGACGGGCGGATCGCGATGCGTGGCGGGCGAGAGCCATGAAGAGGGCCTTGCCTTTTCGGGTTCGATTCAAGGCAGGAGCCGCCCGGGGCGTCCGACGGCCCGCACGCGGCAGGCCGCGCTCCTGCCCCACACGCGGTAGCGAACGCGGGCGACGAGCCGGTAGGCGAGGTCGAGCGGGCCGGGCGGGAGCCGGCGCAGCGCGTGGGCCCATCGCCAGGGCGGGCGGAGGTGGCGGGCGAGGTGCAGGAAAGCCTTGCTGCGCAGGTGCACGCCGCCGGGCTCGACGTACACGACCGCGTCGAGGCCGGCCGGGATCTCCGGATGGCGCGCGCGCAGGCGGGCGGCGGTCTCGCCCTGCAGGGGGGCGAAGGCGAGGCTCCCGTCGTCCCGCCCGAGGAGCCACGAGACGGTCCGGCTGCACAGGCCGCAGGTGCCGTCGTAGAGGACGACGAAGGGAGGCAGGTCGGGGCCGCGCGGGTCGGTCATTCCGGCCGGAACATGCTCCGCCGCCGGCCGGGGCGCCACCTCCTCGGGGACCGATGTGGGCGGGGCGGTTCCTTGACTCGTGGAGAGGGCGTTCCGATACTCGGGGTCTCACCCCGGGGGAAGCCCATGATCCGCCGCCTCGCCGCCGTCGCCGTGCTCGCCGCCCTCGCCTCGTGCAGCAAGGACGAGGGGACCCCTGCGCCCGCGCCGCTCACCCTCACGCCCGCCGGGTCCACCACCCTGCCGGCCGACGGGACGAGCTCTCTCACCATCGCGGTGTCGGGGTCGACCCATCCCCCCATCTCGGTGAGCACGACGCGCGGGCGGTTCTCGAACGGGCTCCAGACCATCAGCCTCGCCGGCAACGGCGACGTGGTGCTGCAGAGCTGCGACTCGGCCGTCACGCCCTCCTGCGCGGGCTCGGCCACGGTCACCGCCTCGGACGCGGGCTACGCCACCGGCCGCCTCACCGTCACCTTCACCGCGGCCGAGGTCTGCACGGTCGCCGGCGACGAGGACGGCGACGGCCAGGCCGACTGCGCCGACTCGGACTGCGCCGCGCAGGCCTGCACCCTGGCCGGCGGCGGCAGCGGGACCTGCCAGGGCGGGAGCTGCGTCGCGGCCACCTGCACCCCCTCGACCGAGATCTGCGACAGCGGCGCGGACGAGGACTGCGACGGCGCCTCCGACTGCGCCGACGCCGACTGCACCGGCCAGCAGTGCAGCGCCAGCGACCCGAGCCTGACCTGCAGCGGCGGGGCCTGCGTGGACGCGAGCTCGGGCCTGGGCCTCCAGATCGCGACCGGCCGCACGCGCATGCCGGCCGACGGCGTCTCGACCACCCCGGTCACGGTCACGGCCACGAGCGCCGGCGCGCCGGCGGCGGGCACCACCGTGAGCCTCTCCACCGACCTCGGGTCGGTGGCCCCGGCCTCGGCCGTCACCGACGCGGACGGCGTGGCCAGCTTCACGTTCACCGCCAGCGCCACGGCGGGCGAGGCGACGCTCACCGCCGGCGTCGCCGGACCTCCGGCCCTCACCCTCACCGCCCGGATCGTCATGCCCGCGCTCGGCTCGATCCAGGTCGCGTCCATCCAGAACCCGGTCATGGGCGTGCGGACGTCCGGGTTCAACGAGCAGAACCTGGTCGAGGTCCTCCTGCTCGACACCGAGCAGATGCCCTACCCGGACGGCCTGCAGGTGGAGTTCCGGCACCTGCCCCTGGGCGGGTCCCGGATCTCGACGCCCTGGACGGACGGGGCCGGCTGCACCGCCCCCGCCTGCCAGCGCTTCCTCGGCGCCACGGCGTCGCCGTCGGGCGCGCCCGACACCGCGGGCATCGCCGAGGTGCGCCTCGAGTCCGGGACGGCGGCCGGCCTGGTGGCGATCCGGGTGAGCGCCAGCGCCGGGGGCGTGAGCCGCACCTTCACGGTCCAGAACATCGCCATCGTCGGCGCCAAGGCGAGCGGCGCGCACGTCTCCCTCTTCTGCACGCCGCTCAACGTCCCCGCCCTGGTCTACGACGACTGCACGAACTCCTTCTACGGCGGGGAGGCCCAGCCCATCACCTGCACCGCCTACCTGGCCGACCGCTTCAACAACGTGCTGGGCCGCTCGACGCTGGTCGAGTTCCGCAGCGAGGCCGGCTCGGCCGGGCCGCCCCTGCTCACCGCGCAGTACGATCCCGCGAAGGGCGGCGATCAGACCGCCGACCTCGGCTTCGCCGAGAACACGGTCCTGGTGACCGGCTATCCCATCCCGCGCGACGTGGCGCCGCTCGCGAGCGAGTTCAGCGCCACCTTCGACGCCGGCTGCGGCTCCGCGCAGCACAACCCGCGCGACGGGCTCGGCACGGTCATGGCCGCGGCCCAGGGCGAGGAGGGGTTCGTGGACTGGAACGGCAACGGCGTGTACGACGCCGGCGAGCCCTTCGTCGACTCGGGCGAGCCGTTCGTGGACGAGAACGACGACGGCGTCCGCAGCGGCGACGAGCTCTTCATCGACGTGGACCAGAGCGGGGCATGGAACGGGCCGAACGGCGTCTGGGACTCGGACACCGTGGTCTGGGCCGAGGCGCGCGTGGTCTACACGGGCCTGCCCTGGCAGGTCCGCTGGCTCGACCCGGCCGAGGCGGGCCTCCTCCCCGGTCCGACGAGGACGCCGGTCCGCTTCGCCGTGTTCGGCAGCACGCCCGGGCCGGCGAGCTCCCAGCCCTGGGACGTCTGGTACACCGACCGGAACTACAACCGCCTCTCGTCCCTCGCCACCTTCGACGTGACCGCGCTCTACGGCAACGTCACCGCCGACTTCCTCGTCACGCCGGGGCTGGTGGACAGCCTGGGCATGGCCTTCACCCAGCAGTACTGCGACGCGGCTCCGCCGGCGGCGCCCACCGCCTGCTACGGCACCTGCCGGTCGTCGCCCTGCTACCGCGTGCCGCGCGTGGGGAGCTACAGCTACGGGAACCTGGCGGCGGTCCTCATCACCGGCGGCACGGCCGGCACCGACACGGTGTGGTCGACGGCGACGCTGGAGGGGATCACCGTCGGCGGGACCATCGCGGGCGACTGCAACTGACCGACCGGCGGGCGGTCACTGGCAGCGCGCGCCGACGGGCTGGGGCGCGTAGCTCACCCGGTCGCCGTGGTTCGCGTGGGCGCGGGCCGCCGGCCGCCCCACGCGCTTCCACTTCTGCTTCTTGCCGTGGCAGACCCAGGCGTACTCGCCGCCGCCGCCGGCGGGCGCGGGGTCGACCACGTGGACGAAGCAGCCCGCCACCCCGAGGGCGAGGGCGGCGATGAGGGGGCGGAGAAGGGGGTGGCGCATGGGGGACCTCCGGCGCGCAGTGTAACCCGGGGCGGAGGGCGGCCCCAGTCGGCGGCCTCGCCCGGCGTCGCCGGTCAGCGAGACGGGACGGCGAAGCCCATGGGCCCCGGGGACAGGCGCCCCTCGTCCAGGTAGGAGGACTCCAGGTTCCAGGGCGAGAGGGGCGGGATGGCGAGCCCGACCCGGATCGGGTTCGTCTCCTCGCCCACGACGGTCGCGGCGTCGTGGCCGAAGCGGCGGCCGCGCACCTGCACCCACCGCGGACGCATGTCGCGCCGGAAGGTGAGCGGGATGGTGAAGAACGCCCCGACCAGCGAGGCGTCGGTCCGGATGTAGAACAGGCCGACCTGGGTGTCGCCGAACCAGCGCGAGACCTCCACCGTCGCGCCCCGATCCCCCCCGAAGAACCGGCCGGCGCGCACCGTCGCCATGGCCGCGAGGCGGTCGAGCCGGCACCGCAGGGATCCGGTGAGCGCCTGCCGGCGCGTGCCCTCGTCCGTGGCGGTCCAGGATCCCTGGATGCCCAGACCGAGCGCCCCGTCCCCGGGCGTCCACAGGGCCTCGGCCACCCCGCCCGCCTCGCCGCGAAAGAGGCCTCCTCCGACCATCGCCAGGAGCCCGGGGGCGAGCGGCAGCGCCTGGTGAAGAAGCGCGTGCTCGACCCGCGGGTCGTCGCGGTAGGCGCGGAGGACCCTGCCGTCCACGAAGTCGTCCGACCACACCAGCGGGACGTCCGCCCGGACGAACGCGGTCGCGCCCGCCCAGAGGGGCACGATCAGGTCGGGACGCAGGGACAGGACGAAGTCGAGGACGCCGACCTCGGTGGCGAGGAACGTCCGGAGCCCGGGCGCGAGCACGAGCTGCGGGTGGAGCGCGCTGCGGCTCCGCGGCGTGGGCGAGGCCCAGTCGGCGCAGCGCCGGGGGGGCAGGCCCGTCCAGCGGGGCCCGGCGCCGGAGCCGGCGCGCGGGAAGAGCAGCTCCGCCACGCGGAGCCCGTTCTCCTTCACCACGACCGCGAGCGGACCCTGGCCGAGCCCCGCCCGCTCGATCTCCCGGCGGACGACCTGGAACCCGTCCGCCTGGGCGTGGTTGAAGACGCGATTCTCGTACTCCACCACCACCAGGTCGCCCTCGCGCCCGGCCCGCACGTCCTCGAAGCCGATCTCGACGAGCGCGTCCTCCAGGGACCGGAGCGCCGGATCCTCGGAAGGCCGCGGCTCGACCGGCGCGGCCTCCCGCGGGGAGCCGTCCGGGACGGGATCCGCCGAAGGCGGCACGGCGGCGTCGCTCGGGCGCCGCGCCTCGGGCACCGGAGTCCTTCCCGAGGCGGTCGCGTTCCGCCGGAGCGGGATCTCGAGCGTCGCGCCCCACTCGACGCGGACGGGATCGCGCGAGAGGCGGGCCTTGACGATCCCGCCGAGGCGCACGGGGAGTGTGCCCAGGGGGACCGAGAGGCGCGCGCCCGCGCTGGCGTCCGCCGCGTCCCAGTCGGCCAGCACCTCCAGCCACCGCGAGACCTCGAGCGAGCCCCCCGCGAAGAGCCCCTCCATCCGATCGGGCCCGCTGCCCCACCCCAGCGAGGCCGTGAGCCGCCAGAGCCTGGCGCTCACCACCGCGTAGCGCGACTGGAAGTGGAGCGCGGTTCCCCCCTCGTCCTGGGTCCCCACCGCCACGGCCACGGGCAGGCGCGGCCAGACGAGGTCGAGCGGCAGCCGGAGCTTCAGGTTGGCCGAGAGGTCGCGCAGGCCGGCCGCGGACCAGGCATCGGTGATGCGGCCGGCGAACTCGAGGTGGCCCAGCCAGCCGACGCCGAGCACGTAGGTCCGCGTGGTCGCGGCGCCGCCGTATTGCGCGTTCGTGAAGAGCAGCTGGGCCGTGCCCTCCGGCTGGACCCAGGCCGAGGGCGTGGCCAGGTAGCCGGTGAATCCCTCCAGCGACGGGCCGGTCTGGCCGGCCGCGAGGGCCGGCAGGAGGGCGGCGAGCGCGACCGCCGGGCGCACCCATCCTCCGGCGGCTCGCCGCCGCCCCGCGAGCCGCCCTGCCGTGCCGCCCTCGAGGGCGCCCGGGCCCGTCAGCGGCTGAACCCGCCGGTCGCGCCGGTGGGCATCTCGCAGTCGCACACGCCG
>DATIUR010000040.1:0-2343 GCA_035466675.1 Anaeromyxobacteraceae bacterium
CCGGCCTGCTCTTCGGCAGCCGTCGCCTGGCCGATCCCGACGCCCGCGGCGGCGTCGAGCCCCGTTTCCGGGCGGGCGCGCTGCCCGACCTGCCCCGCTGCCAGGCCCTCCGGCACCGGGGGCGCTGGCTCACGCTCCACTGGTACCGGCACGTGGACGGCGAGGCGGTCCGCGGCGTCACCACCTACGAGCTGGAGGGCGACCGGGTGGCGCGGCTGCGCAACTACTTCTACAGCCCGGAGCTGCTGGTCGAGCTCGGCGCCGAGCTGCAGCTGCCGATCCGCGTCAACGGCTACCGCTGGTGGGCCCCGGAGGCGCCGTGAACGCGCTCGCCACCGCTCTCTCCGCCCTGGCCGTCGCCACCGCTCCCCCGGCCGCGGGCCGGTATGTCGACCTCCCCGGCCTCCGCATGTACTGCGAGGTGCACGGGGAGGGGCGGCCGCTGGTCCTGCTGCACGGCGGGGGCTCGACAGTGCAGACCAGCTTCGGCGCGCTCCTGCCCCTGCTCGCCCGGCGCCACCGCGTGATCGCCCCCGAGCAGCAGGGCCACGGACACACGCCCGACGCCGACCGCCCGCTCTCCTTCGAGCAGATGGCAGACGACACCGCGGCGCTGCTGGAGCGGCTCGGGGTGCGCGACGCCGACGTCCTCGGGTACTCCAACGGCGGCCTGGTGGCCATGCAGCTCGCCCGGCGCCACCCCGCGCTGGTGCGGCGGCTCGTGCTGGCCTCCTCCTACTTCGAGCGATCCGGCATGCCTCCCGCGTTCTGGCAGGGCTTCGAGACCGCGCGCCTCGAGGACATGCCCGCCGCGCTCCGCGAGGCCCACCGGGCGGTGGCCCCGGGGCCGGACGGGATGGCGGCGATGTTCACGAAGACGGTGGCGATGATGAAGGCCTTCCGCGACTGGCCCGAGGAGGCGCTCCGCGGCATCCGCGGCCCGTCGCTGGTGATGGTCGGCGACGCCGACGTCATGTCGGTGGAGCACGCCGCCCGCATGGCGCGGCTGCTCCCCGGGGGCCGGCTGGCGGTCTTCCCGGGCTCGACTCACGGAACCTACCTCGGGGCGGCGGAGGGCGCCAGGCCCGGGAGCCCGCTCCCCGGCCTGGCGGTGGCGATGATCGAGGCCTTCCTGGCCGAGCCCTGAGCCCCTGAGCTGGTACGCCTCCGGCCCGCCGAGCGCGTCCGGGTGCCGCGACGTGGCGGCGTTCGTGGCGGGCGCCTCGCTCGTGTAGGCCCGCGCGCGCGTGTAGGGCGGCCGGGGGTCACCTTACCGTGGGCCGGCGTCGGCGCGTGCGTTCTGCGATGGTGGCTCCACCTCGCGGAGGATCAATGACCCGAATCGTCGCCGTCCTCGCCCTCGCCTCACTCGTCGCATGCAGCGGCAGCTCGGGATCGCAGGGGACGCAGGGCCCGACCGGTCCCACCGGTCCCACCGGGCCGCAGGGCGTGCAGGGCCTCGCCGGGCCCGCGGGGCCGCAAGGGCCGAGCGGCCCGATCGGCCTCACGGGCGCCGACGGCCCCACCGGACCGATCGGCCCGGAAGGCGCGACGGGCCCCGTCGGCCCCCCGGGGCCCCAGGGCGCGACCGGTGCGCAGGGCGCGCCCGGCACGAGCGGCGTCTCGGTGACGAGCGTCGCCCTCTCCGCCGGCGACGCGAACTGCCCGCAGGGCGGCAGCCGGTTCACTTCGTCGAGCGGCGACACCTTCGCGTGCAACGGCACGCCGGCGCCCGGCGCCACCTACCGGTACGCGGTCTTCGACACGTACGACCTCGCGTCCGGGTGGGTCATGGGGAACGACCCCTCGATGTTCGGCGGGGTGCCTCCCTCGACCTGGACGGACGGCGGCGGGCGCGCCTTCATGATCAGCCCGAACAAGGAGCTCCTGCGGACGCTCTTCGCGAAGAAGGGGTACGCCGGCAAGAACGCGCTCGTCCACGCGGAGACCTTCCACCAGTACTCCTCCACGAACGGGAAGGTCGCGATGGCGCTCTTCAGGGTGAGGAACGCGACGGGCTCGGCCATCGTCTGGACGCCGTTCTTCTGGTACACCGCCTACTCAGCCTGGGGCGAGCTGGCGAGCGTGGCGCTGAACGGCGCCGATGCGTTCACGACTGGCGGCGGGGCCGGGACGTTCTCCGCCTCGCTGAACCTCTCGATCCCCGCGAACCGAACGAGCACCGTCATCTTCGTGTCCACGAGCTCCGCTCCGTACGCCATCAGCTTCGCCTCGATCCGCCAGCTCGCCCTCGCGTTCCGGAACGACTCCCTCGCCCTCCCGGCCGGCCTGTCCTTCGTGGACGACCTCGACACCGCGACCGGCGGCTGGGAGCAGTAGCGG
>DATIUR010000041.1:0-2435 GCA_035466675.1 Anaeromyxobacteraceae bacterium
ATCCCGATGCCGGAGATGGCCAGGACCAGGCCGGCCACGTGGCCGGGGAAGTGCGCGAAGAGACGCCGCTGCGGCGTCACCGCGATGCTCAGCTCGGCCACGCGTCGCCTCCCTGCGGCCCGAGGCCCAGCGCCTTCCCGGGCGTCCGGCCCGGCGCCGGCGGCGGGGCGGGCGGAGGCCGGTCGGCCGGGGGCGGGGGCGCCCCGTGCGAGCCGGCCCGCTCGGCCTCGTCCTGCGCCCGGAGCTCGAGCCAGTACTTGACCAGCGCGGCGGCGGTGGGCGCCGCCTTCGAGGCGCCGAAGCCGGAGTGCTCGTTCAGCACCACCACCACGATCTCCGGGTCGTCGGCGGGGGCGAACGCGGCGAACCAGGCGTGGTCGCGGTGGAAGTAGCCCACGTCCTCGGCCTTGCGCCGCCTCGCGCCCATCTTCACCACCTGCGCGGTCCCGGTCTTCCCCGCCAGCGTGACCTCCTCGAGCCGGGACCAGTAGCCGGTTCCATAGGGCTCGTTCACCGCCGCCAGGAGCCCCTTCAGCACCACGTCGCGCGTGCTCTTCTGAATGGGGAGCCTCGCCCGCTCCACCGGCGGGAACTCCCGGACCACCCTGGCGTCCACGTCCTCGATCCGCAGCACCACCTGCGGCTTCCAGAGGATCCCGCTGGCGAGCGCGCCGTAGAAGACGACCTGCTGCATGGGCGTCACGTTCACGTCGCCCTGGCCGATGGCCAGGTTCACCGCCATGCCCCTCTGGTAGCCGCCGGCGATGACCCGGTCGTGCCAGGCCACGTCGGGGATGACGCCCGGGACCTCGCCGGCCACGTCGAAGCCGGTGGGCCGCCCGAACCCGGCCGCCCGCGCCCACTTGGCGATGGCGTCGGCGCCGAGCTGCGCCCCGGCGGCGTAGAAGAAGACGTCGCAGCTCGCGCCCAGCGCGTGCGTGAAGTCCACCCAGCCGTGCCCGGACTCCTTGTCGCAGCGCCAGCGCGCCGACCCGAACCGGTAGTAGCCCGGGCAGAAGACCGACGACCCCGGCCGGTAGATCCCCTCCTCCAGCGCCGCGATGGCGGTCACGGCCTTGAAGGTCGAGCCGGGGTGGTAGTGCTGCTGGATGGCGCGGAACAGCTCGGGCTCGAGCGGGTCGGAGTAGATCGTGGCCAGCTCGGCGGCGGTGATCCGGCCCGACATCTTGTTCGGGTCGGAGGCGGGCCGGTCCACCAGCGCCAGCAGGAAGCCGGTCTTCGCCTCCATGGCGAGCACGGCGCCGGCGGTGCCGGGGAAGGCCTTCTCGGCGAACTCCTGCAGGCGCCAGTCGATGGAGAGGACCAGGTTGTTCCCCGGCTCGGCCGGCACCAGGCGCTGGTCCTCGGCGATGAGGTCCGAGTCCTCCTTGAGCCGCCCCTTCGCGTCCACCGGCACGCGCTGCTTCCCGTCCACGCCGCGCAGCTCCCGCTCGAACCGCCGCTCGAGCCCGCGGCGCCCCACGTAGTCGCCGAGCAGGTACGGCCCCTGCCTCGTCTCCGACTTGGCCAGCTCCTCGTTCAGGCGCTTCAGCTCCTCCGGCCCCACCTCGTTCATGTAGCCGATGAGGTGGCCGCCCAGCGTGCCGTACCGGTAGTTCCGGTGGGGAGTGGCCTGCACGTCCACGCCGGGCAGGTCGAACGCCTGCGCGAGCAGCAGGTCGAGGTCCTCGCGTCCCACGTCCACCTTGACCGTGAAGGGCCGGAACCGCTCCAGCTTCCTGGCGGAGCGGAGCTGGGTCCGGGCGCGCTCCATCTCCTCCGTGGAGAGCGAGAAGAGCGTCCCCAGCCGGGAGAGGACCTCGTCGCACTGCTTCCCGCAGAAGTAGGGCGTGATCGACACGTCGTAGCTGGGCCGCTCGTCCACCAGCACGCGGCCGCGCCGGTCGAGGATGAGCCCGCGGTCGGCCGGGACGCGCAGCTCCTTGACGAAGTTCTCCTCCGCCCGCTCCTGGAACTCGCTCCCGCGGACGATCTGGAGCTGGAAGAGCCGGCCCAGCAGGAACAGGAGGGCGACCGAGGCCACCAGCGTCCCCCACACCAGGCGCGGCTTCACGTCCTTCTGGGAGGCGCCCGGGGCGCTGGGGGGAATGAGCGACATGGTGGTTCAGCCGAGCAGGCCCGTCTCCTCGCGCTCGAAGAGGCGGTCGAGGAGACGCAGCCCGAGGAGGAGCAGCGGCGCCACGGCGCCGGTGAGGACCGCCTCGACGAGCGCCCGCGGGAGCACGGTGGCGCGGGGGGCCACCTCGGCCGGCACCGCCCAGCGCAGGAGGAGCCAGGCGCCGAAGGAGAGGAAGAGCGACCCCAGGCCGGAGAGCAGCGCGAAGGCGAGCCGCCCGCGGACGTCGACGGCGGCGCCCGCGGCGCGGGCGACCAGGAAGAGGAGGACGGAGAGGAAGGTGAAGAGCCCCCGGGGG